>JANLHO010000005.1 GCA_024654485.1 Patescibacteria group bacterium
GTTACAATGAAAAGCGAGATCCCATTCGGACCATTTCTCGTCACGTCATGCTTGTTGATGTGGTTAGCGCTTCTTTACAACGTGCCTATATCGTTCATATGGCAATTTTGAGCCGACATAGAACATCGAACAGCGAACAAAGAAACGTGGGCCGGTCTCCGGTCTCCGGTCTCTGGTCTCGGCGCGCGGAGCGCGGCTCGCGTGGGTTCACTCTGATAGAGCTGTTGGCCGTGACGGCGATAATAGCGCTTATAACGAGTATTGTACTGGTCAACAATAACCGCTTTGGCGGTGTCGTTCTGCTTGAGAACCTCACGTATGACGTTGCGCTTTCCGTCCGACAAGCTCAAGTCTACGGCATATCGGTGGCGCGCTTCGGGTCCAGCGAGTTCGTTTCGGGCTACGGGGTACACATGAGCATCTCAAGCCCGAGCACATACGCCCTGTTCGCCGATGTGTCTTCCAGCGGTCTGTATGATTGTCCCGTTCCCGGCTCGCCCGGATGCGAGCTGGTAAGCGCCGCCAATATTCGTCAGGGATATCAGGTGCTATCTCTTTGCGCGACGCCCATCGGTGGGATTGAGAGTTGCAGTGAAATATCCCGCTTAGACATACTGTTCAAACGCCCGGAACCCGATGCATGGATAAGCAGGAACGGCGATTCGTGTACCGTAAACAACAGTTCGTGCATGGAAAGCGCGCGCATAGTACTCTCGTCGCCGCGTGGCGATACGATGAGCGTTGTCATAGAAGCCAACGGGCAGATAGCGGTACAAAAGTAGTATGCGAGACCAGAGACCGGAGACCAGAGACCAGAGAATACGCGATCGCTTCTGTTCGCTGCCTGCCCCGTCGGCTAAGCCGTATTCGGGGTTCGCTGCCTGCCCCGTCGGCGAAGCTGTATTCGGGGTTCGCTGCCTGCCCCGTCGGCGAAGCCGTATTCGGGGTTCGCTGTCGCGGAGCGGCACGCGCGGATTCACTCTTGTGGAGATGATAGTCGCGGTAGGGCTTTTTGCCGTAGTCATGGTCGTGTGCGTGAGTACGCTGCTGTCGCTCGTAAACGCCAACAGGAAAGCTCAGGCGCTTCAGTCGGTTATGAACAACCTGAATATCGCGCTTGACGGGATGGTCAGAAGTGCGCGTGCGGGAAGCGTATATCACGGCGCAGGCGGAGGGGCTTCGTGCGGCGGTCTAAACTACAACACGCCGTATGATTGCGTCTCCGGAGGCACCATTTTCGCGTTTGAACCATACGGCAACTCGTCCGCCGATCAGCCGTGGGTCTACAGCTTCGCAGAGGACGAGAACGGCATAGGGCGTATCTACAAGTCCGAGAACGGCGGTACCCCGATACCCGTCACCGCACCCGAGGTAATCATAAAGGACGCGCAGTTTTATGTGGTGGGAACGACGCGTGGCGATACTACGCAGCCGAAGGTTGTAATTGTCGTCAAAGGAGAAGCCGGCGTCCCAGGTTCAAAAGCTCAAACGACCTTCCACATACAGGCGACCGCCGTGCAGCGCCTTCTTGACCTATGATGAGTAAGCCCGAAGCCAGCAGCCCGAAGCCAGCAGCCAAATCTCAAGGTGAGGGTTGGCTCCAAGCTCCAAGCTCCAAGCTCCAAGCTGGATTTACTCTTATTGAAACGATGGTCGCGGTAAGTCTTCTCACGGTGGCCATAGTCGCTCCGATGACGCTTGCGGCACGTAGTCTTGCTTCCGCTCTGTATGCACGCGACCAGATAACGGCTTTCTATCTGTCCCAAGAAGCCATTGAGTCGGTGCGTGCCATACGAGATTCTCAAATACTGCAGATAGCGCAAAGCGCCAGCGGGTCATCTATAGATATATTCGGACCGCTCCCGCTCGGCGACCAGCCTTTCACCATAGACGCCAGGAAGACGGATCCGGCGGAATCCATACAGTTGTGCCCCGGCACATGCCCGCCTCTCCAGACGGACGGCACGCTGTACGGCTATGAGACCGGATGGACAAACACGAACTTCGTCAGAGTGCTCAGGGTCGCGCTCGTCGCGGGCACGACGGACGAGGTGCGCGTTTCTGTTTCCGTGACATGGCGCACGGGCGGGATAGCGGAGCGGACATTTACGATATCAAGCGACCTTTATCGCTGGGTAAAAGACGGAAGCGGCGTCTCCTCGTGAAGAGTATGAAAGAACAACGCACAACGCACAACGCACAGACAAAAGACCGGAACCGCGTTCCATGGTCTCTTGTCTCACGTTTCTTGCCTCGCCGCGCCAAGCGCGGTCAGCGGGGTTTTACGCTGCTACTTGCCGCACTTATTTCTTCAATCGTGCTTGCGCTTGGCTCCTCAATCTTCTCCATCGCTCAGAAGCAGGTTACGCTCTCATCAATAGGGCGAGATTCGCAGTTCGCGTTTTACGCGGCGGATACTGCGGCGGAGTGCGCGCTATACTGGGATTTCCGGTACGGATATTTTGCCACATCAACTCTTGAGGGCACTCCTGATCCGGTGACGTGCGACGGCCAGCCCATGGATGCCTCCGGACGCTCGGACACATTGCCCTACACGATGATATCGCAGCCGATGGACCTGTTCACTAGCGCGTCTCCTCCCAGCGATCTGTGCGCGCAGGTTACTGTGACAAAGTCGCTGGACGACACGACCGGCGCCATACGCACCGTCGTGCATGCCAACGGATACTCCACATCGTGCGCGACCATAACGACGAATCCGCGCGCGCTTGAACGCTCGGTGGAGCTGCACTACTAGATGATGCCTAAGCCCCGCGGCGCATCATCGGAACGGGGTTTTTGGCGGAAGAATGGCTCAAACCGCCAGAAACCCCGTTCCGATGACGTCTCGGTACGCACTTGGAGGATTGTTGGACCTGATACGGTCGGACGACGCGATTGCAGTTTTTTCTAATCGCTATACGCTATACGCTAATCGCTTGTATGCCCAGAATTCCTCAGACGACGCGCGACAGGTACGAGAAACTGAAGAGCGCGATAAATCACTACCGCACGCTCTACCACGTCTATGATAAGGAGGAGATGTCGCAGCAGGCGCTGGATTCTCTGAAGCACGAAATAGCCCTCATTGAGAGCGCGCATCCGGGCATAATCGCACCCGACTCACCCACGCAGCGCGTTGCGGGGAAGCCCCTGCCGGGCTTCAAAAAAGTGCGCCACAAGGCAGCGCAATGGTCTTTCAACGATGCCTTTTCTCCCGAGGAGATGCGCGAGTGGGATGCGCGCGTCAAGAAGTTGCTGCATGCTGGCTTCGGCAAGGTGCAGCCTACCTATCTGTGCGAACTGAAGATAGACGGCCTCAAGGTAGTGCTGACGTACGAGAAAGGTCTTCTCACGACGGCCGCGACGCGCGGAGACGGCACCGTGGGCGAAGACGTGACCCAGAACATAAAAACGATAGAATCCGTACCCCTATCTCTCACGCGCGCCATAGACATCATCGTGGAAGGGGAGGTGTGGATGAGCTCCAAGAGCCTTGAGTCGCTCAACAAATCGCGCGCGCGCGCGGGAGAGCCTCCTTTTGCCAACCCGCGCAATGCCGCGGCCGGCTCCATTCGCCAGCTTGACCCGAAAATAGCCGCGAGCCGCAAGCTGGACGTATTCATATACGACGTCGCGGCGACGAGCGAGGAATTTCCCAAGACACAGGAGGAGGAGCTTGGGTATATGCGGCAGCTCGGTCTAAAGGTAAACCCGCATCACCGAACTGCGGCGAGCATAGAGGATGCGATAGGCTTCTGGGAGTCGTGGAAAAAACGCGGTCGTCATCAAGACTACTGGATAGACGGCATCGTCGCCAAGGTCAACGAGAAAAAGTACGAAGACGCGCTCGGCTACACGGGCAAGGCGCCCAGATTCGCCATCGCATTCAAATTCCCCGCGGAGCAGGCTACAACCGTAGTGGAGGACATAGTGCTGCAGGTCGGGCGCACGGGCGTTCTGACACCCGTCGCTCATCTTCAGCCGGTGGTAGTGTCCGGTTCCACCGTCTCCCGAGCGACCCTGCACAACGAAGACGAGATAAAGCGGCTGGATGTGCGCATCGGGGACACGGTTATCCTTCAGAAGGCCGGCGACGTGATACCGGACATCGTCTCCGTCGTGAAGGAGCTACGGCCCAAGGGGAGCAAGGCGTACCAGTGGCCCAAGCTGGTGCCGGAGTGCGGCAACGGCGGCGCGATAGAGCGCATCCCCGGACAAGCGGCGTGGCGGTGTGTGAACAAAGACTCTTTCGCAGTCGTCCGGCGACGCTTTCACAACTTCGTGGGGAAACACGCGCTTGATATAGACGGCTTGGGGAAAGAGCGTGTGGACCAGCTTCTGGAAAATGGCCTGGTTCAACACTACGACGACATTTTCACGCTCACCCAAGGCGACGTCTTGCCGCTTGAGGGCTTTGCGGAAATTTCCGCGAAGAAGCTCGTCGCCGCGATACAAAAATCGCGCCGCGTGGAGCTTGCGCGGCTCTTGGTCGGCCTTTCCATACCGCAGGTAGGGGAGGAGACCGCTATTCTTCTCGCGAAGAAATACAAGACCATTGATAGATTGGCGAAGGCGGATATGGAGGAGCTGGAACACATAGAAGGCATCGGCCCAATAGTCGCGCGCGACATCACGGAATGGTTTGCCCTGAAACGCCACCAAAAGCTTGTCGCGAATCTCAAGAAAGTGCTCATCATAACGAATCCCGCCTTCGCCAAAGCTTCGGCGGGCAAGCCTCTTCCTCTCGCGGACAAAGTCTTTGTCCTAACCGGAACACTCAAATCCATGAGCCGCGACGAAGCCAAGGAGAAAATCCGCGCTCTGGGCGGCGATGTCTCAAGCTCCGTTTCCCCAAAGACAGACTACGTCGTTGCTGGTGCAGAGGCGGGCTCGAAACTGAGCAAAGCGAAAGAATTAGGTGTCAAAATTCTTGAAGAGAACGATTTTTCTAGATTATTAAATGGATGATAATATTTTTGTATGATTGAAAGTCTTGCGGGAGGTTCGAGCGGGCCTGCATCGAATGAAAGAATAAAACCTGTTCCTATACGTGTTTTTTCCACGGGCGGGACAATAGACTCCTCTCCTGAATATGATCCCAATAAGAAAAGCGTTTTCCAGGGAACATACCTCCCAACAATGTTCACTCAAGCGAAACTTAATCCAGAACCGGTTATCGAGCCATTGATGCAAAAGGATTCCGCAGACATTACTGCAGAAGACAGGCAACTGATTTTTGAACGTTGCATGGCCGCTCCGGAGAATCGCATGATAATTACGCACGGCACGGACACGTTGACTGAAACAGCAAGATTTCTAGGCGAGAGAGGCGTAGGAGACAAAACAGTTGTACTGGTCGGCTCATTCGTACCGTTATCGCAGGAAAATTCGGATGCCTTTTTCAATCTAGGTTACGCACATGCGGCAGCTCAACTATTGCCGCCGGGCGTATGGATTGCCATGAACGGAGATGTATTTGAGTGGGAGAATGTTCAGAAGAACCGGGAAAAGGGAAGGTTTGATAGGATTCACAAGTAGAGGTAACTGCCGTGAAAATTATGATATATCATAATTCTTGAATGGGGATAAGAGATCCCTGATACTTTGTCTTGGAGGCCGGATCGGCGGTATAGTACGCGTATATGAGTGATGCGAAGGTAGACATTACAGCGCCAGTGAAGCTTGCGCGGTGTTGACGGAAAATGGTGATTAGTATAATATACTAATCATATGATACAGAAAGTTCTCAAGGTGGGGACGTCGGCGGCTGTCACTATCCCCAAGAAGTCGCTTAAAGAGCTCGGCCTCAAGATAGGGGATTCAGTGGCGGTTACCGTCAATGTGGCGCACAAACGTCTTACCGTAGAACCCTCCGTTGCCGTTGACCGCGAGCTCGTGACATGGACGGATTCGTTCATAAAGAAATACAAACCCGCACTCAAGGCTCTCGCCAGTAAATAACCCATGCGGCATCTCTCCGCAGAGGAGCTTTTGATATTGCACGCCCGTGTCGTAGATGCGACGGGCGGGTCACATGGTGTGCGCGACATAGGATTACTGCAATCAATATCGGTAAAACCATCGGCGCAATTCGGCGGCAGGGATCTGTATGACGGTGTTTTCAAAAAAGCGGCCGTTCTTTTGGAGTCCATTGCTAATTATCACGTTTTCATTGATGGCAACAAACGTACGGCTCTCACCGCCGCGGCGTATTTTTTGCATCAGAACGGCTATGAGCTTACCGCTTCCAACGCAGCCGCCGAGAAGATGGTTCTCGCCGTTGCGACAAAGAGTATGGAAGTAGATGCGCTTGAGGTATGGCTCAAGAAACACAGCACAAAGGCGGTTTAAAGAAACCACGATTCGGCGTTATAGTATGCGGATATGGGGGATAAGGTAGATGTTGCGGCACTCGCGAAGCTATCAAGGCTGGAGGTGTCGGCGGAGGAGCTTAGAGCGCTGGAGAAGGAGATTCCCGATATCCTCTCGTTCGTGGAGACGATAAAGGAAGCACATGGTTCGACAAGCTCACCACGGGCAGGCTCAGGGTTACAAAACGTGATGCGGGAGGATGGCGAGCCGCACGAGAGCGGCAAGTACACCAAAGAGCTTCTGGATGCCGCGCCCGCGCGCGAGGGCGACCGCATCTTGGTCAAGCAAGTTATAAAGAGGAAGTGAACAGCAAACAGTGAACAGAGAACAGGAAATCCATGGATACAATGCAACTAACCATAGCGGAAGCTCGGAGGGCGCTTGATGCCAAGGAGTATTCGGCGCTTGAGCTGACGGAAGCGCATCTGGACGCTATTGCGAAAAAAGATGGGGAGATACATGCGTATCTGGAGGTGTGGGCCGATTCGGCGCGCGCGGAGGCGAAAAAAGCGGATGAGATGATAGCTCGCGGGGAAGCGATGCCTCTTACAGGAATACCGCTTGCCATAAAAGACAACATATTGATAGAGGGCCGCATAGTGAGCTCTGCATCAAAAATACTTGAGAGCTACCGCGCATCGTACAGCGCGACCGTCATAGATAAGCTCCGCGCTCAGGGGGCGGTTTTCCTGGGGCGCACCAACATGGACGAATTCGCCATGGGCTCCTCCACGGAAAACTCCGCTTACGGTACGACAAAAAATCCGCACGACCTAGCGCGCGTGCCGGGAGGCTCTTCCGGCGGCTCCGCCGCGGCAGTCGCCGCAGGAATGGCGATGGGCGCTCTGGGGAGCGACACGGGCGGCTCCATCCGCCAGCCCGCCTCGCATTGCGGCGTCGTTGGCCTCAAGCCGACATACGGGGCAGTTTCCCGTCTGGGTCTGATGTCTATGGGTTCGTCGCTTGATCAGATAGGGCCTCTCGCGAAGTCTGTAGAAGATGCGCGTACTCTCTTAGCATCCATATCAGGGTACGACGAGAACGACAGCACCTCACTTCCGGCGAACAGCGAACAGCGAACAGCGAACAGAAAATTGAGGAAGGTTATTGGTGTGCCGCGCGCGTTCGTGAAAAGTGGCGTAGAGACGGACGTACTCGCGCTTTTTGAGGAGACGCTGGCTCGTCTTGAGAAGGCGGGATACGAGATACGCGATACAGAGATGCCCAATGTCGCTTACTCCCTGCCGGTGTATTACGTAATTTGTCCTGCGGAAGTTTCCACCAACATGGCGCGATACGACGGCATAAGATACGGATTGTCGGTGCCAGCGGATACCATACAGCACGTCTACACGAAGACGCGCAGGGCGGGATTCGGTGCGGAAGTGAGGCGCAGGATACTGACAGGCACATTCGTTCTTTCTTCGGGGTACGCGGATGCGTACTATCGCAAGGCTAGAGCCGTGAGGCAACTCATACGCGAGGATTTCAGGCGCGCATTTGATGCGGTGGACGCCATCGCGCTCCCGACAGCCCCCGGGCCGGCCTTCAAGGTGGGTGAAAAATCGCAGGACCCACTAGCGATGTACGCGGAGGACATCTTCAGCGTTACCGCGAACCTCTCCGGAACGCCAGCCATCTCCGTTCCCTCCGGTACGGTGGAGAGGGAAGGGAAGTCGCTGCCCGTCGGATTCCAGCTGATCGCCGCGCACGGCGCCGAAGAGACGCTCTTCGCGATAGGGTCAGATGTGGAGAACATAAAGTAGTAGCCGCGTGGAGAACCGCTTTGCGGCTCTCTTTACGCGGTATAATTCCGAAATGGTCGGACCTTCCGTCGGCGAGTCATTCGCGTGGGCGTTCAGCTCTCTGGGCGAGCTGTTTTTCAAGTGGGTTCCCGCGACCATCGCTACCGTAGCCGGCGCAGGGACGCCCCCGCCGCCCGGCTCGCCAGCTCCGGCGGTCTCCATGGTCTGGCATCCCGTCACTGTGCCCGAGGCCGTGCAGTATCTTCAGGCCGCTTCCGATACGGGCGTCTGGAGCAATCTGTATCACCAGTGGAGCGTCTTTGTAGCCATCTCCCTTTTCATCTCCCTGATTTTGACGGCCCTTGTCATCTACTGCGCTATTCGCATACAGCAGATCCGCTATCACGAAAGAACGATGTTTGACGCCATGGCCAACACCGTGAGAGCGGTCAATATCCCCAAAACCCAGCTGAGGTGGCAGCGCATTACGGAGCAAATGGAGAGCGACGACGAACACCGTTGGCGATTGGCGATACTTGAGGCCGATATAATGCTCAACGAGCTTCTGGATACTCTAGGGTATAAGGGGGAAACGATGGCCGACAAAATGAAGCAGGTCGCTCCTGCGGATCTCAACACGATAGACTTGGCGTGGGAGGCGCACAAGGCGCGCAACCGCATCGCGCATGAGGGCACGCATGCACACCTCTCCAAGGATGAGGCGCAGCGCATCATCGGTCTATACCGGCGCGTTTTCCGCGAATCTAATTTCATAGAGTAGCTAGTAAGCCACGTGACGAAAACACCCGCCAAAAGGCGGGGTTTTCGTTTTACGTGGTTGCACATGTCGGTATCGTACCCGTGCGGTCAAGCACCACAAGGTTCTTTGAACCCCATCTTACCACTCCGGCGATGCATGTCGGTATGGGTCAGTTCCAGCGCCTTTGAGCGATTCTTGGGAGCTTTTAGCACAGAAAAACAGGCAGGGCGGTACCGTACCGAGACATGCACCATGAGGTGATACTATGGGATTAATGTCAGATTTCGAGAAGCTGAACAAACCCACTGCTGATAGGCAGGCCAACACATCACCCCAAGAACAATCGGGAGACCGCGCGCTCAACACTCCAAATATTGTTGTCCCCGACCAGATTCGACAGGAGCATTTAGCTCGTACCGCGCGGCAAGAAGCGGAGCGACAGGCTGCTAGCGAGAAAGCGAACGCGGCGAAGATAGCGGCGCTACATCAGCAACTGGGAATAAAAAATCCAGAGCAAATGCGCGAAGAAGTCATTCAAAAGGCACTAGAGGAGGGAGGATCTCGGATGTACACGTCTGTTGCCGATGATCTTTCTCAAAGGGAATCTGCGGGATATCAATCGATTGAGGATTCGAGGATTAATGACGGCCGCGGCCAATCCGGCATAGGCCGGATTTTCGCAGATGCCAGCGCTAAGTTGGAAGGCGGTATGCAGTCAGGATTAAGTGAGTCGTTGGGTAAGCGCGGATTGCAGGAACTCATCGACATCCGCATAGATACAAAGCCGGTATACGAACAGGTAAGAATACCGGGGCGCAAGGGTGTGTTCGGGATCGGCGGAACCCCGGAACAGATCGAAAGAAGGGCGACGGGCCGAACAGAGCCGATCAAACATAGCGAAATCGTGAAGGGAGGAAAGGACGAACCGGCAGTACGAATTAGTTATTTTGCCGGCGCGAAAGATTCTCAGTGGAAAGATTATTCAGGTCGTTACGGACAGTTACTGGTATTCGAGATGCTAGTACCGGCGTCAGTTGCGAAAGAAATCGAACAGGAGATCGCGAAAGACCCCGCTGTAATAAGAGATATTGTAGGCAGGTTTGCGAAAGATAAGATTCTGAAAGATCCGAAAACGTGGGAGACGCCCTACAGGGGCGGGGACCCCCTCCGGCCGCCATACGATAGATGGGATGCGAAAACGGGCGGAAGAGTGTACGTGCAGAAAGAGGGTGACGCTTCAGGTTGGCATGACGAAAACATCCGTCAAGTGAAAAGAGGTTATAGAAAATAACACATCTTTCATCGCGGCTTTGGTGTTTCTTAGGGCTTTGATGCCAGACGGTACCGTACCAAACACTGTAGTATCATTGTTGTATGGGACTTGAAGGGCAATCGTTGGAGAAATTGTCGGAGAATGTCGAAGTGATTGACACGCCGATGGCGAGGTTCCGCTTCATATACGAGAATCATCAATTTGGGCATTCACCCGAAGAATTGGGGCATCCTGATGCTTTCGCGACAGAAGCAGTTGGCGCAGCAGATTTTGCCGACCCAGAAGTTGCGCGACGAATGGTCGGGTGGTTGTTGGATAATTTGTCAAATCGGAAACCTACCGAACGTGCCCCGAATCCGACTGCGTATGTGGAATCGCTTGAAGTGAACCGCACGCCCGTATACCTTGTTGACATAGTCGATCCTGAGGAAACATATTTTTCCGCTTCAGTCGCAACGTACGCTTTAGGTACAGGGGCTAATGTTGGTGCCAGTGTGCTTGCAGCTACCTATATAGCGAAGAAAATAAAAGATGATGAACCAATGAGTCGGCGCAAATTTTTAAAGGGAGCGCTTGCAACAGGAATTGCCGCCAAGGGAGCAGTGTCGGCGACACCTCAGATTGCAGACCTCACTATTGATCCAGAGAGATTTTCAAAACCAGGACCGGTAGAAAAAACCGTAAGAAGTACGAGCGAGGCAATTAGTCCGGAAATACACATGTTTATCTGGAGCTTTCGGAACGCTGTGTGGGCGCACAAATTGAATCAGATCGCTCAGAAGCTAAGAGATGAAAAGGGCCAAAAGCCTGAGATCGCTATGCAACTCGGTCGTGCGCACAGCGGTCTCGAAACGATGCTGCGTGCTGATCCGGAAAAGCGACTCTCGTATATACGAAATGCCAGCAGGATAATCAACCTTCTCATTCCTTTCAAGGAAAGAGGTGTTCGTATATCTTCCATTGCTCGCCTAGAGTTTAAAGATAGCGAGTGGGTTCCAACTGAGACGTATCACGAACCTGATTTGGAGCAGATAGAAAGATAGGTTACACAAAAACATGTTGGTGGGCTGGTCTGCGCCGAAGCACGAAGGCCGGGACTTTAATCGCGGCCTTCGTGCTTTTCCGAGCGTTTACGGCTGTCTATCCCGTATCGACATTTGAGCCCTTTGATGCCAGACGGAACGGATCCTAGGCGTCACAATTTGTTTTCCAAATAGTGACCTAGTTGCTTCTTCAAGAATTTCCTACCGGAACCACTTTTAAGAAACCGTTCCCGCCCTCACGCGGCTTGCTGGCGCAGCCACGTGACGAAAACACCCGCCAACAGGCGGGGTTTTCGTTTTACGTGGTTGCGGGGGCGGGATTGGTCAGGAATAATTTGCTTGCCGTCGCAAGCAAATTTTCACGACCCTGGCTCGCGGTTTCGCCTGCTGGCGAAACATCGCTCCGCCTTGCAAATCCCGACGCGAAGTGCTCAGGCACTTCGCTCCCTCTGCACAAAACGCAAAACTCCGGCACAAGGCCGGAATTTTACATTTTGTTGCGGGGGCGGGATTTGCACCCGCGACCTCAAGGTTATGAGCCTTGCGAGCTACTACTGCTCCACCCCGCTTTTGCGAGTTTACTACGAAAAGACGAGCGTAGCAATTTTAGCTCTGATTTATCGCAGCGAGCGCTATCTGTGTGAGAGCGAAAAAAACGAAAAGAAAGAACGCCAGTAAAAGCTGCTTCCACGCGCCGAGGATAAGCCCTGCTCCGATAGAATATATGAAGTAGATCGTGACGAGCGAGAGTATTACCGAATTTATTACGAGCAGCAGGTTCCACATGCCAAAAGTGTACCACCGCGCCCACTTCTTTGGGAATCCGGTGTGGTGACAGGCTGGCAGTTTTATACGAAAACAAGTATAGTTTTCGCACTGCAGCTCTGGCGCAAGTCAGGGCGAAGTAGGGCCGGGGTAGCTCAGTTGGTTAGAGCATGGGACTCATAAACCCAAGGTCGACGGTTCAATTCCGTCCCCCGGCACCACACCAACCGTCACATCTGCAGGTGGTTAGTCAGTTTGAATCCAGAAGTGGGCGATTTCGTACTTGTTATAACGACAATCATGGCGGTTGGTGTGGTGCCCCGGCACGCTACGATGTCAGAATGTTCTATGTATATCTACTTGTTAGCATAAAGGATAGCAAGGGGTATATTGGCTCCACTTCGGATTTGAAGCGCAGATTGCGCGAGCACAATAGCGGCGAAGTCCCATCAACGAAGCCGCGCCGGCCGTTCGAGCTCGTTTACTACGAAGCGTATAGGCACGAGAAAGATGCCCGACTGAGAGAGTCTGGTCTGAAGTTAAAAAGTCGCGCTTACGCCCAGTTGCGGCGCAGGCTTGTGAACACCTTAGCCGCCTCGCCAAACCGCAGCGCGGATTGATTTAGCGCCGCTTTTCGCGTACTCTGTGCCTGTTATTCACTTGCGGGTGTAGCTCAATTGGTTAGAGCACTCCCCTGTCACGGGAGAGGCTGCGGGTTCGAGTCCCGTCACTCGCGCCAAGTGTCAAAACGACCGTCTTAATTAAGGCGGTCGTTTTGCGCTTTGTGCGCGGTGAAGGAAGTGAACTGCTTCACTTCCGACGGGGCTCGAACAGCGGAGCGATGCCGAGCGAGCACGCGAGGCAGCGAGCTGGTGCCCAGCCCGAGCCGAGCGACGGCGAGGGGAGAGGCGAGGGAGAGTCCCGTCACTCGCGCAAAATTTAGTGCTGAAAATAAGGTTGATGCCGCCCACTCTGCGGCGTGGTAGAAATAGTGTAATGAATAAGAGGAATCTCTGGCTCTGGTCCCTTTACGACTTCGCCAATTCCGTAGTCTTCATAAATTTCATACTGTATTTTTCCCAATGGCTCGTCATAGACGGAGGACTCTCGGATTTTTGGTACAACGCCATCTTCGCCATCACCACCATCCTGCTGCTCGCTTCAGCTCCATTGCTGGCGGCATATACAGACAGGTACGGGGGTAATAAGCTGTTTCTCAATCTCGCTACCATTGGTACCGCGATTAGTTACGCGCTTGCCGTATTTTTTGCGTACGCGGGAATGAGCATCCTGCCCATCGCACTCTTATTCCTTGCCGGACAATACTTCTACCAGTTCTCGTTCGTCTTTTACAACGCGATGATAGCGGATATCGCGGAGGAGGATAAGCGTACGCGCGCTTCGGGTATCGGATATTTCGCCAACTTTCTTGGGCAGATATCCGGTCTCGCGATCTTCCTGCCCATCGCGGGTTCCCGCCTTGCGCCCCTCGTTCCTTCTGTAGCGATCTTTTTCATACTGGCTCTGCCAATGATGATTTTCTTCAAGGAAACGAATAGCGCAAAATCGTCAGTTGCTCGTCTTAGGAATATTCGCGGTGAGACGATGATATTCTTCAGGAAATTTATCTTGTTCATCTCCGCCTCCGTGAGCGTGCCGATGCTCATCGCGTACTTTCTTTTCAACGACGCGCTGATCACACTTACCAATAATTACGGTATTTACCTTGAAAGAGTATTTGCGACACCGGATGCTCAGAAGTCTTTTCTGCTGATGGCTTTTCTCGTTATGTGTATGGTCGGGTCGGGAGTTAGCGCATGGATAGGGGATCGTTTCAGCGCTTCTTCACAGCTGAAGCTCACCCTTGCGGCCGGCACCCTGGTCATCCCGCTTGTGGCCATCGCGCCTTCCTTTGAGGTATTTGCGCTACTTACCGTCCCGATGGGTTTCATCGTCGGGGCTATCTTCTCGGTATCGCGTTCGTACATGAGCATGCTCCTGTCCCCCCAAGACATGACCTACGGTTTTGCTTTCTATACGCTGGCGGAACGCTTCGCCACCTTTCTCGGACCACTGATGTGGGGAAGCATAATTGCGGTTATGGGAATCGACTCAACGGCTTATAGAACGGCGGTAGCGTCACTCACCGTATTCGTGCTGGCAGGTCTGCTTATCCTGGTCTTCTTCAGGAGGGATACAGCGCGATCGGTCGTGGGATAAGCCCTTATTATCTTGTAGCGGCAACAGGACGCCGCTTATCAACAAACGCGGGCGAAATCCCATTGCTAGGACAGGGATGTTGGTATACTGGAGGCACATATGGCCACATACACGATAGAGGAGTCTCCATTCGCGCATTTCCTGTTCTCGGATACGCGCGCAGCATGGCTGTGGCTCTTCGTGCGGCTCTACTTAGGATGGGAGTGGTTGCAGGCGGGCTGGAGCAAGGTCAACAATCCGGCATGGGCCGGCTCGGACGCGGGTGCCGCGCTCACAGGGTTCGTCAATAACGCACTTACCAAGACGGAGGGCGCGCACCCGGATGTCCAGTGGTGGTACGCGTGGTTCTTGCAGAACGCGGTCTTACCAAATGTGACGCTCTGGTCCAACATGGTCGCGTGGGGGGAGCTATTGGTTGGCGTCGCGCTCATAATAGGGCTATTCGTCGGACTCGCGGCATTTGCCGGAATGTTCATGAATTTCAATTTCATGCTCGCGGGCAGCGTTTCCGTCAATCCTATCTGGTTCGCAATCGCCATCGGCTTGGTACTCTCTTGGCGCGTGGCGGGATACGTGGGACTTGATCGCTACGTACTACCGCGATTGCATAGATTTTTCAGACCCAGAGTGTCGCGGTAATTTCCATGTTCATGCCTGCTAAAAGGGGGGCGATGGAGGGCGTAAAGGAAGATCCCAGGCTCGCGGCGGAGCAGATAACGGGTTTCCACGAGCTGGGCTCCAAGATAAAAGAGCTGAAGTACAACGTGCTAGACACGAGTTTGAGCC
>JANLHO010000009.1 GCA_024654485.1 Patescibacteria group bacterium
CCCAGCACGACGATAGCACCGGCTATCCAGTAAGAGATCCTCATGGACCCAATGATACCAAAAGGACGCGCGCAATTCAAAGACGCGCGTCTTCCCGCCGCACCGCTTAATTCTGCGGAAGCTGCGGATACAAAGTCCCTGTTAATGGACAGCCCCCGCTCCTCGGCCGTGCTTAGCCCCCGATTCGTACCTAAATTTTCCATGAACCCATCCAGCAGACGCACCGTGCGTACGAGGATTGCACTTGAGTATCCCAAAAAGAGAGCCGCGCCGGTGCCTGCCTGGCGCGGACTCATTGACGCATCTGCTCTGGCGACTTCAAAGCGCGTAACTGAAGTCAGGCAAAGCTACGGCGATCGGCAGGTCTGCGAGGCAGCCATTTTCCAGATACCATTGGCGACAATCGTGATCAATGACTTCCTGGCGACTCTGGGCTATCAAGAGTTCCGACGTATGGACTTTGTAGCCCTTCTGCACTGCCGATTTGGCGGTACGCAATACACACATATGGGCGTTGATGCCCATAATGAGGATTGAGGTTACGCCTAGGTCTTGCAGAACGTTCTGCAGCCGGGTTTCCCTAAATCCATTGTCGTAAACCTTGGCGACGATCACTTTGCGAGCGACACGTCCCAAGACAGTGGATAGAGCCGGAATCGTACTCCCGCATCCCGCGTATTCCAGAATAACGACGGGGATATTGACATCGGCGCACGTGATGAGGACGCTTCGTTGCGCGTACACCATCCGCTTCCGCACCTTCGGAAGCAGCTTGCAGGTGAAATACTCCTGCATGTCAATGAGCACCACCGCCAAGCCATCAGGCCGTTCGATTCCGATTGTTCCGTTGCGAGTGGTGGGATGTATTGCACATGGTGCTCGCATCTTCAGATCCTCCGTTGTCTATCAACCGAGAAACTTTATAGCATATATATAGCACCGTACCAATCACCGTCCGGTAATTAAAGCCCGCCCGGGGAAATACTCGGTAAGGAACGGCGCGCCTCCGGCGGTCACGCCGAGATAAACATGTGATTGTAGTGGATGATGGGACGGGCTTTTTGTACGCCCAGAAGTTCTTTCGCTCTGTCTGCGCCGTATTCCGCAATGCCGAAGCCGAGATTCTCTCCCCTCTCACCCAATATTTCTATGATGTCGCCTTTATTGAAATCGCCCTCCACTTTGATGGCACCCACCGGCAGAAGGCTCATTATCTTCGTCTTGGAAAGAAGCAGCTCCCGCGCGCACTTGTTGACCTGCACGGAGCCTTTTGTGAGACCCTCCGAATACGCGATGCGGCGCTTTATCGCCGAGGAGCGGCCGCGCGGCAGGAATTTCGTGCCCACAGCGCGCCCTCCGAGGATATCCGCGATGACGCTCTCGCGCATGCCGCTTGCAAGGTGCATCGCGATACCCTGACCAGCCAGCTTTTTTGCGATAGCGAATTTGGTGAGCATGCCTCCGCGGCCGAAGGATGTCTTGTCGGGTGAGATGTATTTCTCGTACGTGCCGATCTCGCCATACGCTATCTCGGGAACGACTTTCGCTTTTTTGTCCGAAGGGTCTCCCGCCAAAAATCCTTCCGTACTGGTGAGGACGATGACGGCATCTGCATTTAACTGCGCGGCCACTAGGCCCGCAAGCTCGTCGTTGTCGGTGAATAGCAGCTCGGTGGTCGCGACTACGTCGTTCTCGTTGACCACGGGCACGACGCCGCTTGCAAGCAGATTCTCAAAGCACGCACGCATGTTGAGGTAATGAGTCTTGTCCCTGAAATCCTCTTTGGTAGCGAGCACCTGCGCGCAGCGCAAGCTGTGCTGCGCGAAGGCCTCCGAGTACGTGCGCATGAGCTCCACCTGCCCCACCGCCGCGAGTACCTGCTTCTCGGCGATTTTGTCGGCTCTCTTTGGAGCTACCAGGCCCCTGCCCGCGCCCATTGCACCGGAAGACACGAGTACGACTTCCGCACCGTTACTTTTCGCGGCTGATATCTGCTCCACGAGGTGTTTGAGTCGCCCGACATCAAGCTTGCCGTCGTGGGTAGTAAGCACGTTGGTACCGACCTTTACGATTATCCGTTTATACATATGGAGTACATGACTTCCTTCATTGCCCAGTATAGGTCAGCGAGGAGGGTTCTGAAAACCCTCTCACCGGCTGGCGAATCATACGGCCCGCTACCCCGCTCCGAAGACACTATTCGCCCATTCGCGCGTCGCGCCCGTCCGAAGCCTAGGCGGAGGAGGGAATTATAGAAGAGGGATGGGAGAGTGGATTGTCCGAGGGTTACCCTTGGACATTTTTAGTATATTCCGCGGAAGTGGTTGCTTTCGTCTCTTTCTGTTTTTTCTTTGGCCTCTTCTTCCTTCTTCTTTTTTCTATTTCTACGCTCGTCATCGTCATCCTTTGTAGGCGCGGGCGTTCGGTTCTTCTCTCTAGCAGCCTCCTTACGAACCTGTTCATCTTTCAACCACTCCTGATGCTCCATGTCCAGCATGGGTATCAGTATAGGTCAGCGAGGAGGGTTCTGAAAACCCTGTCGCTGCGCGAATCCGACGGCTGGCCCGCCTGATTCCCCTACCTCTCGTCGGGCACGACGCTCCCGCCCGAAATCTAACCGCGCCCGCCGTTTTTATTTTTTTTACCGCCCGTATCTCCATTCTCCGAGGGAACCCTCCGCAACAGTACCTCAAGCTCTCTCAGACCGACCGGTTTTGTCATGTGATGATCAAAGCCCGCCTCATGTGCTTTTGCTTTGTCATCTTTTTGGCCATAGCCCGTTAGCGCAATAAGGGTAGTCTTGTACTTCAGACGGCGTATCGCGCGGGCGACCTCGTATCCGTCAATGTCGGGAAGTCCGATGTCCAGAATGACGGCATGAGGACGCAGCTCCATCGCGCTCTCAACGGCTTCCGAGCCGTTGTACGCGATCCGTACCGTATGGCCGCGCATCCGAAGCAGGCTCCCCAGTCCGTCGGCTATGGATTTATGGTCGTCAACTACGAGAATGCGCAGGGTGTTCTTTACGGGCTGGATCTTGCGCCTGTGAGTCACGCGCACTTCTTTTTCCGTATCTTTTTCCGTATCCTCCTCGGGCAGACGGGCGAGCAGAGGTAGACGCACGGTAAATTCGGAGCCCATATTTTCTCCCGGACTTGATGCAGTTATCGTCCCCCCGTGCATCTGCACGAGCTGGCGCGTGAGAGACAGCCCGATGCCAAGCCCGTCGGTGGCCGACTTTCCGCGCACGCCCTGAAAGAAAGGCTCAAAGATACGCCCTATCAGATGTTTGGAGATGCCAATCCCGCTGTCCCGTACGCGAATTACGGCCGCGTTTCCTTCCGCCTGCGCGGTGAGTTCAATGGAACCGTTGCGCTCGGTGTATTTCGCCGCGTTGTTCAGAAGGTTGACGATGATCTGTTCAAGGCGCAGAGGATCGGCCTCCACATATATCTCTTCTGCGGATCTGGTAAAGGAAAGGTTGTGCTCGCGACTGCGCATGAGTGCTAGTACCGTGCGCACGGAGCGTTCAATTACCGATCCTACGGATACCTCCTCTTTCTTCAGTGAAAGCTGCTTCTGCGAAATGCGTGATATGTCCAGCAGGTCGTCAAGGAGAGAGCCCATGGACCTCACGCGATCCTCTATCGTCCCCAGCAGGTCGGACGCGTCGCTTTCGTCCAAGCCTTTCGCCTTTATGAGTTCAGCGGAGCTCAAGATCGCCGCCATGGGATTGCGCAGCTCGTGCGCTACTATAGCGAGAAATTCTTTCTTCGCTTCGTCTTCGGCGCTTATCTTGCGCAGGGCGATCTCAAGCTCCGCGACCCGCTCCTTGAGCTCCCGCTGCACCCGTCTTCGCTCCTCCACAACGTCACCGAAAACCAGAAATAGTGCGGCGGTAGTCCCTATAAATATCTGCAGGCTTAAAAAGGACTGCTCCGCGAAGGGCCCATAGCCGAGAGTCGTAGCGGCGGTCGCTATGCCCGCTACTGTCAGCAGCGATATAGTGATGCCGCGCGCACCGGTACGCAGGACCGCCCACGCGAGTGGTAGGAAAACATAGTACGGCAGACGCTCGTCTGTCATGAAAAACAGCACGAAACTCACAAGCGCGGTCGCTGTGATCGCAGCCGACATTTCCGCGTACTGCGCAACATTCCTCTTGAAAATCGGCGGGGAAATCCAAGCCAATAGTAGAGGCGTTACAGTCAGTATGCCCAGTACGTCTGCGAGCCACCACAAGCTCCATGCCGCTAACGTATCTTGCACGGCGAGCTCCCCGACGAGCAGGACGCTTGCCACTCCCGCCGATGCGCTGATGACCGGTGTGAAAAAGGCGCAGAGGATAAGACCGATGTTTGCTGGCAGCCGGAATGGGGAGTGGGCAAAATCCGCGTAGCGATTGAGCGCGTAGGCGCCGACAAATGCGGTCAGAGTGTTTCCCAACGCGATGGAGAGGGCCGCGACCGGCGGAACGCCCAGACTCACGTATGCGAAGAAAGCGGAGATGATAATGACCGGCCAGAAACGATACCCGTAAATAAGGAATACGGCGAGTGCGACGCCCGACGGCGCTATGACAAGTATGCCATCGGGCGTGTCAGCCGGGGCGACGACCTCTCCGATGCGCGCTACAAGGACATATACGAGCAATATGCCGAGTCCTATTACCCCCTGCCGCACCCAGTATGTGAAGTCTTTATCGGACATTAGGCTATAAGCCGATACCCCACGCCTCGTATAGTTTCAAAGCGCGCAGAGTCTCCGGCTACGGCAAGCTTTTTGCGCAAGTTCTTCATATGAACGTCCAAAACATTGCTCCACATCAGAGAATTAAAATCCCATACCTGATTGTAGAGGTCCTCGCGCTTTAGCACTTCGTTGGGACGACGCAGGAAACATTCAAAAAGTGCGTATTCTTTTAGAGTCAGAGATATCTCCGCATCCCCCGACCGCAAGCGGTGAGCAGACGTGTCTATTGTGAGTTCGCCCAGTTCGTATACTACCGGCTCTGTGGTGACGGGACGCCGCAACACCGACGATATGCGCGCGATAAGCTCCTCGGAGGAAAATGGCTTTACCACGTAGTCGTCCGCGCCGCTGTTGAGCAGTTCAACTTTTGATTTGGTTTCGCTCCGGCCGGTAAGGATGATGATGGGGGTTGATATGCCCTCTCCACGCAACTCTCTCGTCAGCGTCATACCATCCATGCCACCGGGGAGTGTCAGATCAAGCACGATAATATCGTACTCGTTGCGGTATAGAAGCACACGCGTACGCGCCTTCTCGGCCGTAGGTATCCAGTCCACCGCCATTCCCTTCAGTTCAAGAAGTTTCTTTACGTTTTGAGCCGTCGTTTCGTCGTCTTCCACGATAAGGATCCGCATAATGCGTACAATATAGCACTCTCAATGAAGAAGTCATGAACCGTATTCAGACCAATAGCAGGAGGATTCACGCATTCATCATGCGCGCTCCATTAGGATTACAGGGATGTAGCCGGAGCAGGTATGCGCGGCGCAATTCAGAAAGGCCATCTCTGCCGCGCCCTGATGCCTCTCATCAATTCATAAACTTCATAAACTCATAAACGGTATTATGCCCGCTCTATACACTTTCTACCCTCCGTACAAACCCCTTACCGTCGCGGCTCTGGTGTCGGGGCTCCTTCTTTTTGTTGTAGGCGGATTTGCGCTATATCAGGCGCATGCGGACCTCACAGGGGTGCTGCCCGCTCTGCAGGTCAACTCCGCTTCCGCTGCCGTCGCTGCCCTGTCTGCAGAAACCGCGCCGGAAGAAGACCGGATGCAAGAGGTCCATATCGCGAACAACGGGCTTGTCTTATTGCGGGGCGTCCGCGTGACGTCCGTATCCGGCGGTGAGATTCTGGTGGTCATGACATTTGGCGAGTCGGATCTCAAATGGACGGTGCATACCAAGCGCGGCACCGAGTATTTCATCGGCGGGGGTGAAAAAGGCACCCTCGCGGATATCGCGGCGGGAGACATCCTCTCCGTGACGGGCATGCTGGTAAAAGTGGGCGAGGAATCCGTAATTGAGGCGAATTATGTGCGCGAGTGAGCGGCATTGCGCGAGTCAAAATGCTAAGCTTTCATGAAAGACTCCCGCCCATTCGCTCGTCTACTACAGTAGCGCCCCGCACAGGAATGCTTCAGAGCCCTTGGAAGTTCTTCATGAGAACATCAGGGTTGGTATGTAAACGTGGGGGTGTGTAGTTAAAGGTCGAAGAGAAATATATATCGCTTATTAGTTAATCGTCTTAAGAAAAAACTTATGAAAACACATCAAATGTATCTTGGTCTTTCTGTAGCGACCATTCTCGCCGTCGTAGCGACGACCCTCGGCGGACTGAGCTTCGCGCAGACTGTTACGCCGCTATCGTGCAGCGTCGCCACATCTACGGTGAACGCGAATCAGGCGGCAATCCTCACGGCCTCGGGTGGAAACGGTACCTACGTGTGGTCCGGTTCCAACCTGAACATCACTAACGCCGTGGGTACGCAGTTCGCGGTAAGTTACCCGAACCCGGGCGTCTACACGGTAACGGTGGCCAGCGCCGGTCTCACCGACGACTGCACCTTCACGGTAGTCGCAGCCGCTAGCGGCGCGCTGACATGCTCGCCGGGAAGCCAGAGCGTCACGCTGGGACAAAACGCGTCCTTCAGCGCGACGGGAGGTACCGGAGCCTACACCTGGTCCTCTCCAGACATCACGATTACCAACCCCAACGGCTCGGGATTCGTCGCTAGTTACGCCTCAACAGGGCTCAAGACCATGACGGTCTCAAGCGGGGGCGTGAGCGACACCTGCGTGGTCAACGTCCTTGCAAGCGGCGGGAACTCTACTCCCCCCGCGACACCGGGACTTCCCAACACCGGGGGCGGCTACGGCATGTAGCCACATCGCACGTCATACGCCGCGCGCCATTGAACTACTATGAACACCGCATCAACAAGGAGAAAGTTTTCTTGGAGAAGCGCGTTCATCTGGGTCATTGGCGCGGGCGTTTTGGCGATTATACTCTCCATTTTCATACAGACCAGAGCATGGGATACATACTTCGCCTCCGCAATCTCTCCGCAAGTGGCCGGCATCGGATCCTCTTTTGAAGCGCCGGGAAAGCCGGCTCGGCTCATCATCCCCTCAATCGGCGTGGACGCGCACATCCAGAGCGTCGGACTCTCGTGGCGTGGTAACGGCGAAATGGGCGTGCCGACCAATTTCACTGACGTAGCATGGTACAAGGACGGGCCGCGCCCCGGCATGCCGGGGAGCGCCGTCATAGACGGGCATGTGGACGGGAAAGACGTGCCGCAGGCCGTTTTCTACGACCTGGACAAGCTGCAGAAGGGCGACGAGGTGCGAGTGGTGGATGAAGACGGACGTGTGCTTGTTTTCCGCGTCGTGGATATCAAGGTGTACGACTACGAAGCGCCGACAAGCGAGATCTTCTCCGCCGACGCCTCCAAGATGCGTCTCAACCTGATAACCTGCGTGGGCGATTGGATAGAAAGCAAGAATCTCTACGACGAGCGTCTGATTGTCTTCACGGAGCTTGTTGCGTAGCAGTGAGCCGATAGGCCCGCGCGCGACACCCCTCTACGCCCTCATGCGTCCCTCAATGATGCTCCGATGTAGGCGCTACACCAAGGGGAGTCCTTGGTCAGAGATGTTCTTCATGGATTCCTCATGTAGGACGTGTAATCATGCAGTCAGAGGATACTCGCGTGAGTTGGCTAAGGCCAAGCGCAAATGTGTCCCCTATCGTATCGTATTGTCCAACTTGTTTTTCTTCCGTGCGGCAAAATCTGCCGACGATATGGTGGAAAGAAATTTGAGGTGATGCATTTTATATTATTTATATTATCAATAATAAATCTAATACGTTATGGGTACTATCGCGTTTCTGGTTCTGGGCGGAGTGGCAGGCTGGCTTGCATCGCTGGTCATGCATACCGATGAACGACAAGGCATCATCTTAAATGTTATAGTTGGAGTGGTCGGTGCGTTTATCGGAGGATTTTTATTCAACATGTTTGGCGGCTCGGGCGTAACAGGATTCAACGTCTACAGTCTGCTTGTCGCCACACTCGGGGCTGTTATTCTTATCTGGTTGGTTAAAGTAATTCGCGGATAAAATCCGCATATCATTTATGAAGGAATCATCTGGTGTAAATACCGTACTCATTGTACTGCTCATTATCATCGTACTTGGAGGTATCTTTTGGTTCATGCGAGGTGGCGTGGAGCAAGAGGCGCAGGATCCGGGCATTGATCTCAATGTAAATCTCCCGGCCACCGATACCGGCGCAAGTGATGCGACACAGGGCGGCAGCCAGTAAAATATGTACCCTTCAGAAAAAAGAGAAGTTACAACCCTCTATAGAGTGACCAGAGTGCTGTGGTATGTCTTCTACGCGCTGGAAGCCCTGCTCGGATTCCGCTTTGTGCTAAAGCTCTTCGCCGCGAATCCCGGTGCGGGTTTTACCGATCTCATTTACTCTCTGTCGGCAGTTCCTCTGGCTCCTTTCCGTCTTGTCTTCGGCTCGGACACCATCGGCTCAAGCGTCTTTGAATGGAGCACGCTTCTTGCAATGGTGGTGTATTGGGTCATCTTCTGGGGTATCGTAAAGGTATTCTTGATGAGCCGCCCGGTGAGTGCGAATAAGGCCGAAACATCGCTGCAAGAACAAGACAACGCCTAGTATGGGTTTGGCGGTCTCCCCTTGTATGGAAGTTGCCGGGTATCTGCGGTACTTTTCTTCACGTTAACCCTCGGACAATTTTTTCGTGCGTTACGGCCTATCGGCACGCACTTTGTCGTTCTGCTTCCGCTTTGTCGTATGGTGTAGGGAGGACGTAGGCGGCGGCTTCATCAGCACCGCTTCAAAATCGCACTCCCCTTCGGGGGCGTTGATGTTCCACGCGATGGGAGAGGCGGGATTGGTGTTTTGGGCATCAAGATAACGGTAGATACAGCCGGTACCACAGAGGCCATTCCCCACTTCCCCGACCCTGTCCGGCTTTCCTTCCATGACCTTTCCGGCCTCTATTTCTTCCTCGGTGACGACCGGAAGCCCCTCGTCGTACTCGCAGCAACATAACTTGTACTTAGCGATAAAGGTGTCGGAGTACGCCGAGCCGAATTCCAGATGAACGGAGTGGCCGGAGAACGTGTAGCTTATCTTCCCCGGAGTCACCTCCACGTGCGCAAGAAGAACGACGAAAAGGCATTTCCCCCTATTGAGTGTCACCGCGTGTTTGACTTCGGCTCCTCCGATGATAGACGGCTGTGTTATTTCAATTCCTGCGGCGCCCAGCGCTCCGGGGATGGGCTCCGGAAGATCATACAGATCGGAAAAGTCCGCAAGAGTGCAGGGGGGAAGGACATCAAGGTCTATCCCGGCTATGGCGCTGTCGCACTTGTCTAGCTCCGACTCGCTCGCGTCTTCCCGCGTATTTTCACACTCAAACGTTATGCCCCCCTCCGCCCGCAGCGCTTCAAGCTCCGACGTGCGCGGCGTGAGAGTGAGGGTGGTACCCAGTATGTCCACGGAAACATTTTCAGGCCTCTGCACCCCCGTAATGGTGTACTCCCAAGAACACGACATACGACTGGTATCTTCATATTACCCCACGATCGCGCCGGCCATCGCGCGCGGAAGGGGCAAAAGTTGATAACTCATTCTGCACTGAACGGACGCCCGAGGGCTACCCTCGGACAGGTCCGGAGGTATACTTAAGCGCATGAGTTTTGAGCAGAATCGTTTCCCCCAGCCGGCGCGGGGCCCGGAAGACGAAGGCGGTGCAGAGCGGATTCGCATCCCCGATAATGCATCTATCGGGGAGGGCGATAAGCGCGTCCGTGCATTGAAATTTTTAGAGGAAAAAGCAGGATGCGAGACATGGGGCGACGCTCGGCAACTTACTGCAGAAAAGCTGCGCGCCCTCGGGGCTGGGAGAACCACCTTGGAGCAGATCCGGGAAGCGTTTGAGAATGCGGGAGAGCCGCTGCGCGAATCCGACGACTAACCCGCCTAACCCCTCCCGGCGAAGCCAGTACCAACCCGGCGACTCATCCCATGTCTGGCGGATCATAATATACCCTTCGTTCACGCGTAATGCTCGGCCAAGCAGCCCGCCCGTCCCGAGCGTGTCTGGGGGCTATTTTTTCCAGTCCTTGATGGTGATGGACTTCGCGCGCTCGTGTATGGTGAGTGCAAGCTTCTGGCGCTCCTTCCAGCCGAAAAGCCTGATGACCGCTTTGGGCAGCGTGACGGAGTATGAGCCGCCGCTCCCCGTCTTGGTGAGCGAGCGCGTGTTCTCCTTCCCCGCTTTGCGTCGTCCCATAGATACAGCCAGTATACATGAATAAATCCATGGATTTATTCATGTATTTATTCATGTATTCCCATCCGGTGCATGTATGCAACAAAAACAACGGCTCCGGCGCAATGCCGGAGCCGTTGTGCAGCCGTACTTTTATACAGATCGGCTTTTCTACTGCTCAATGTCGCCGCAAGCGACGTATACGCTCACCTCTTCTGCGGACTTGTGCACATTGAGTGCAAGTGGCAGCTGACCGAGGATTGCATCAAGCGAAACAGCAAGCGTCGTTTCCGACACGCCGTTCACCGGGAACTCAAGCGGATATACCACTCCTCCAATCTCGGCGCAGGAGCCAGTGTGAATGTGCGCCGGCTGAACAACACCTTCCGGTGCTCCGGTAAGGGTAAGGACAACGTTCGTGCTTCCCTCCACAGCAGTAAGGTTGGCAAATCCCGACATGCCCGAGTCGTTTTGCTCGCCTAAGGAAACAATGATTGCCTGCGGCGCCTCCTGCTCCTCCTGTGCGCCAGGTACCCCTTCGGTCGATTGGCTCATAAACCAGATAATGCCCGCACCAACGACAACTACAACGATAACCCAAATAATTCCATTTTTCATATGGATGATGTGCATTAATTTCTACTATGTACTCTCACTAATATACCTTATATGGTAGCACACCTGTGGGCCAATTAGCTCCGGGGGTGGGGCTCGCTTCTACATTCAAAAAATCCCCGCGGAGCGGGGATTTTTTGAAGAATGTCTGCATTACCGACTGTCCTTGCCAGTTTCTGCGAATCGGACACACTGCCCTTGGTTTTTGAAACCAAAGTCCTCCCAGCCGCCGTTCTTACAATCATTTTTCACCTCGGGGGCGCATGCGGGCACTTCCACCTCGTTCCAGTTTACGAACGGGTTCGGGTCGTCAACGCCTGCAATCACCCAGCTGAATGTGCCGACAGACGATGCGTACGCCGATATGTCGGAGCTAAAGCTTGGCGTGCCAAAGCCATTCCATAGCGGCTGGTCATAGCTTCGCTCACCGCCGCCGAATACGTTCCAGGATACGGTCGTGTCAATTCCGAACGGACCGACTTCAAAACTCAGGCCCGAACCATCGGTCGGGATGTTGCCGGTCTGCACGGTGCTACCATCATCTACCGTGAGCCACATGTTCCCAACTTTGTGCGTACCGGCAGGATTCGCGATAGATGCGGAAATGGTCGTCGGGCTACAGGTTTGAACGTCAGTCCCGACGACTGCACCGTTGTGTCCTGCGAACGCTAAGCTGACAAATCCCAAAGAAAGCAGGGCCGCAAGTGTTGCTACGGCAATCAATCTTGCTGATATCGCTTTTGTCATAAATGTCATTTCGTTAGTGCTAATGAATAACAAGCGAATAATCGGCAGGCACAATTTATAAAATTGATAAAAGTGCCTATCAGGGTATCAAGTGTACAGATAGATTATGAAGAGCGCATGATTTCTATCGGTATTCCTGCACAAATGTACCACGCAAGTATACAGTCCCGTTTTGATGAATACAAACAAATAGGCCAAGAATGGTACAAATTCGCATTCCGTGCTCTCGCCTGCTCAAATCACCCATGTACCATGCGGAAATACCATGATGCGTACGGAGCGCGTACTTGTTATGGCTGGAAAAGTTCTTCCGGAGCGAAGCGGGCTTGTTTTACTTCGGGAAATTGCAAGGCGGTTGCTTCAATCTGAAACCAGAGTATGCCGGCGCGGCATGAGCCGCCGCTTGTGAGGCTCTGCGGGTCGTCAAAGGTGAGTGTGAGCACTCCTCCCTCTCCAAGCTTCGCTGACACCAGATTGAGCCC
>JANLHO010000011.1 GCA_024654485.1 Patescibacteria group bacterium
CAGGCTATGATACAACAGACGAACTAACGAGCAAGTACTTACGTGCTTGCTTGTGTGTGTGGCTATATGCGCCACGACTGTAAGCTAACCCGTATCTAGTCGTCTTTGTACCTGAGGGTGTCGTACCTCAGGAATTACTAAAAATATCATTAATAAACAAATCAACACACTATGAATCGCATACAAAAAGTTCTTGGCTCTGTCGCCGTTGCGTCGCTCATCGCCGTCATGCCGTTTGCGGCTTCGGCGGATACGCTCAGCGCGAAGGGCTCTACGGGTGTTGTTATCAACCCCAACGGCATAGTGCGCGTCATCGGCGCGGATGTCACCTCGGTTGGCAACAGCGTATTAGGTGCCGTAACGAATCTAGGCGATATCGTTATCAATTGGCTGATAAACGTGTCGGCTTCTACGAGGATCGTCGCCAACGGATCTTCGGACGCCACGACGACCGACATCAAGGTCGGCGACAAGATAAGCTTCACCGGCTCGCTTTCAAGCAGCGCGGGCAATTTGCTCACGGTTGCGGCTACAAAAGTTCGTGACGTCACGAATTTTCCGTTTCGTCACTTCGGAGCAGGGACCATATCTAGCGTCAACGAAGCGAACGGTTCATTCGTTCTAATCGTCAAGGACGATCGCATGGTAACCGTGCAAACCAACGCATCAACCACAATCCGCCTCAATGGCGCAACTACGACGTTTGGCGCGCTTACGGTGGGTGAGAGAGTCCGGATTGTGGGCACTCTGAATGCCGACGGCTCTGTCATAACTGCTTCCGACATTGTCTTGAAGGACTCTCACGGCAGGAATGGGCGAGATGACGATGACGACGGTGATAGGGACGACAGGAGACATTCAAATAGAGACGATGACAGGAGTAGGGACGATAACAGTGGACATTCAAATTCCGAAGCTAGAGCCGCCGCGCGCGTGGAGGCACATGCCCACGCTGACAGAGACGACAGGGATGGGGACTCTAGGGGCATCCGCACCCTAATGAACTTCTTCGGCGAATTCCATCTTGGCGCGGGTCGTAACGATTAGCTTCCGCGTACAAGAAACAAAAAACGCCCCCAAGGGGCGTTTTTTGTTTGCGCAACTATCCAGGCTTGCAATTACCAGGCGAAATGAGCGAAGGCTTTGTTGGACTCGGCCATGCGATGTGTCATTTCTTTCTTTGAAACCGCTGCGCCCTCGCCCTTGTGCGCGGCGCGTATCTCTGCGAGAAGACTGTCTGCCATGGGCTTGCCCTTGGTACCCTCGGCCGCCTGCACTATCCAGCGCAAACCCAAAGCGAGCCGGCGCTCCGGACGAACCTCGCGCGGGACCTGATAGTTGGCGCCACCGACGCGGCGTGAGCGTACCTCCACCGCGGGAGAGGCCTTCTCCAGCGCTTCGTCCAAAAGTGCGATGGGGTCGCCGTCTTTCTTCAACTCTTCCATCACCTTGTACACTATCTTGCGCGCGGCGTCTTTCTTGCCGGACTCCATCACATAGTTGATAAGCTTGGTCACTTTGACCGAGCCGTATACCTCGTCGGGCTGCACGATATTCTTCTTTTTAACGGGTCTGCGCATGGTATTTTCTGTTCGCTGTTTACTCTTTACTGACCTTTGGGCTTCTTGGCGCCGTAGAGCGAGCGGCCACGGCGGCGCTTTTCAATTCCGGCGGTGTCCAGCTTGCCGCGCACTATGGTGTAGCGCAGCCCGATGTCCTTCACGCGGCCTCCGCGCACCAAGACGACAGAGTGCTCCTGCAGGTTGTGCCCCTCGCCGGGGATATAGGCCGTTATCTCCATACCGTTGGTCAGCCGGACACGGGCGATCTTGCGGATCGCGGAGTTAGGTTTGCGGGGTGTCTTGGTCGTCACGCGCGTGCAGACTCCGCGCTTGAAGGGCGCGGGATAAAACGAAGGTCGGTTCTTAAGCGCGTTGAAGCCGCGCGAAAGCGCGACCGTCTTGTCTTTGGCCTTGCGGCGCTGCCGACCCTTGCGTGCCAGTTGGTTTATGGTTGCCATGGGAATAGTTTGTAGTCAGTAGTGCGTAGTCTGTAGTGAGATACGCAAACTAAAAAGCGCCTAAGCGCACGCAGATACTACTATTTATCCCCTGCAAACGCAAGATGCCAGGCTACATCCCCGCTATGGCGAAGGCAATTGAGTATATGAACGCGCCGAAGGCGCTGCCGAAGAGGAGAATGAGCATCAGAATGATGCCCATACCGAGGAAGGGATTCGCTTCCATGCGCGTCCGCCACGCCTCGTACCCGCGCGACAGGACTCGGGGCAGGAGTGGCGCGAGCACTTTGGAACCGTCCAGAGGCGGCACCGGAATGAGATTGATGACGCAAAGCATTATGTTGACCACGACGATGAGGAAGACGATGTCGCTGGCCGAGCCTGCGAAACCAAGCCGTATGACGAGCCCGCCCAAAATTGCTATCACGAGATTGGAGGCAGGACCCGCGCCCGCGACTATCGCCTCCGAGAAGCGCCCCGGTCGCAGATTGTAGGGATTGTACGGCACGGGCTTTGCCCAGCCGAAGAAGAAAGACGAACCGGAAAGCACGAAAAGGGCCGGCAATAGTATAGACCCGAAGAGATCAATGTGCGGTAGCGGATTCAGAGTGAGCCTGCCCGCATAGCGCGCCGTCGGGTCCCCCAGCTTGTCGGCGGCGACCCCGTGCATCACCTCGTGGATGATGGCGGAGAAGACGATGACGACGATCAGAAATATGGGATCTATGAACTGCATAACGTCGTATTATACACGCTCTGTGTATTATTTTGACTTTTTGCGCTTCCCAAGATAGGATGCGCGGGAATATGGCAAGGGAATGTGATATCACCGGAAAAAAGTCGCAGGTGGGCGGGGGGTACTCCAACCGCACTCGCGCGACGCAATTCAACCCCACCGGCAAGCGCCGCCGCCTCGTCAACATCCAGAAAAAGACCGTCTTTCTGCCGGAGCTCGGCCGCAAAGTCACCGTTCACGTCTCGGCCAAGGGCCTCAAGACGATGAAAAAGCGCGGTGCATACAAGACCCTGAAAGCCGCCGGCCTCGTAAAATAAGTACGCGCCGCTTTGCGCATACGCCCCCCCTACCCTCCAACCCATTCAGCAGGAAAATATTCCCCATCCCGATACTTTATAAAAAATATAAAGTATCGGGATGCGTGGATTATTTGTCATGTGGCCCGTTGTGAAGCATACCGGAGCGACGTGAGAATGACGTTTTGAACTTTTCCACTTCGGTCACGACCGTGAGCGAAGTGGAAAAGTTATTCAACGTTATTTTTGGATGCGGGATACGGTGCGGCCGTCCGATGTGAAGGTAATGGTGCCTTCCATGCATGTATTGAGGGCTTCGCTTCCGAAGCGCGTAAATGTGTCGGCCGTCTCTTCGGGAATATCGTATTTGCAGTCGCGCGAGTAGACGACATGGTCGGGTGAGACGTACCCGACGAATAGCGGCGAGGAAGACGTCTTCGCGCCGCCGCTGCCCGCCTCCAGCACATTCGCGTGAAGCGCGTCGGCATCAAGATACGCGAGATATCTCTCAAGGGCTTGGGATGCGTCGCACGGCAGCATAAAAGACGTCGCGCCATACGTGAGCCGCATCACCACACACCCCGCAGACGCGCCGACGCCTGTCGCCTCTCTGTCGGGCGAGAGTATTCCAAGATACGCTCCGTCGCCGAGTTCAAAGACTTGCCCGCGTTTCGCGCCTACGACCTTAGCGCCCCTACTCTCCGCCGCATCAATCGCTCCTAGCAGCGCACGCGAGGCGCTGTCGGTCCCTCTCACATTTGATCGCAAAATCACAGCGACACGATAACGGCGCAAAATATCCACAAGACCGGTTGAGGAGTCCTTGTCGGGCGAGGTGGAGACGACGACATCCAGCGAGCGGCTCCACCACGGGCTTTCGGCGGAGAGCTTGCGCAAGACGGACGAATCCGGCCCGCCGTCTATGAGCACCTTCCTACCCGAAGGCGCCACTATGTACACGGAGCTGCCGTGCCCGACATCAAGGAATGATACCGTGAGCACTCCGCGGTGGTCTGCCGCAAAAACGGCGCTCCAGACAAGAATGGCGACTACAAAAAGCGTGAGCACGACGACACCGAGTATCTTCGTGCTCGTCTTCATGCAAAAAGTTTACCACCCCACCAGCTTACTGCAGGAAATTCGTATAGTGGTATACTTTAGAGAATATGGAATACAAAGCACAAAAATTTGATATCCCCGAGCTTGAAGGCATCTCCACGGAGTCGGTGAAGCAGCACATCGGACTATACGAGGGATATGTGAAAAACTTCAACGCCATGACGAAGCTCATGGACGAGCTTTTTAAAGACTCCGAGGAAAACACTCACGCCCTTGCAGAAATAGTGCGCCGCCGTTCTTTTGAATTCGGCGGAATGCGCCTGCACGAGCATTACTTCACACAGTGGGAGGGCGGCATGAAGCTACTTGATGAGAGCGGCGCGCTCGGCAAAGCGCTCGCTTCGCAATTTGGGTCGGCGGACGACGCGGTGAGCCAGATACAAACAATCGGCATGATGCGGGGGCCGGGGTGGTCGCTACTCTATTACGATACGGCGGTCGGCGAGTTCCGTGTCGGCTTCACGGGCGAGCAGCACATGGGGCATTTCGTGACGCTCCCCATAATCCTCGCGCTTGATGTGTGGGAGCATGCCTACATTTTGGACTACGGAGCGGCCGGCAAGGGCAAGTACGTGGACGCTTTCTTCAAAAATCTGAATTGGGGCGTGGTGGAAAAGCGCTTTGACGCGCTGCAGTCTTAAACTCTCACTGCCCACATAAGGTTGAAGCACCGCCGCTGGCGGTGCTTCTTGAAGTTCTCGCGAGCGTCCGATTAGAAACTTTCGGAAGCCTCGCGGTGACTCTTGTCGTCCTCGGGATTCTCCCTCGTGGAGCTCCGATAAAAACGCCACGCCTCCAACGTGTCCTTCAGGTCTTCATTTTTTTTCGGACTGCCGTTGTCGCCGTGCTCTGCCGCATCTGGATCCTTTGGCTCACTGGCCATGCTTCCCTCCGTTTCCCTCGGTTTGATTTTATCCATGCCCATACACATGCAGTTTAGCACACTGTGGCCTCATACAGCATACGCCACTGGTTTGTGAAAGAGCAAAGAGCGAAGCAGAGATTGTACCGTACCGCGCCAAAATCTCAATGCTGCTATCCATATTTTCTTCGCTGTTCACAGTCCACGCTTGTGTCCCTCGTAAGCTGCTATACTTATGTCATTACCCATTGCGGCACTAATCTAGAACTATGAAAATAGAACGCTCAATATTAGCAACGTTTTTCGGCAACTACCTCATCAACACCGTAGCGGCGGCACTCGTGGCGCTCATTCCCGCGAGCGGCACGGGCGGTTTCCTCTCCGCGCAGTACATTTCCTTCGTGGTACTCGCCGTTATCATTGTCGCGTTGCTCGCATGGTGGCAGGGCGTGCGCGGCGCGAAGGCGGGACTCATCTTCGGTGTCGTGGGCTTCCTTGTAGCCATCGCGACCGCTTTCATAACCGGAATAGCGGGGGTCTTGGGACAGACCGGCTCCTTCTCGCAGGTGGTAGCCATACTGCCGAATTTCTGGCCGTTCATTGCGAGCACCTCTACCCTCTTCCTTCTGGGCTACTGGATAATCCCTCCGATAGTGGTCGGGTGGTTCAAGGGTCACGGGATGCCTTCCGCGCCGTCAATGTAGTCAAAACGCCGCAGTGGAAAAACGCCGTCACGCGCTTGTGGCGGCGTTTTTGTTTGTGGCAAGGCCTGTCGCACGCTGTCGCTCGTGTATGTACGCGGCACCCGCAAACAACGCGGCATAAGCGACTGTCATCCACCACGCGCTGAACGCCGGTATGGATACCGAGGCGAAAGGCAGCGCCGCAAAAAATTTACCGACGGCGATTATGTACGCGAGGAGGAGATACGCCGGTGCCGCGAGTGGCGCGGCGTAAGCACCGAATAATATTCCCGCCATCGCCGCGACAAATGAGAAGAACATAGCGAAAGGCACGGGGGCGAGCGCGAGAAGATTGGCCGGAAGCGCCACGACGCTCAAGAGGCCGTTTTGATAAAGAAGTAGCGGCAATACAGCGAGCTGGGTCGCGACGGTTGAGGCCGCTATCTCGCGCAGGCCCCATTTCTCCGGTACGAGCGAGAACCATGCGGAAAATATCGGCGTAAAGGCGATGAGCCCGATAGTGGCCAGCGCGGATAGCTGGAAGCTCGGATCAAATGCCAGCGTGAGCGGGTCGTACATGACCATTCCGGCCGCAACGACACCGAGAGCGCGGGCGGCTAGGAAGGTGCGCCCGGACGCGCGGGCGTATGCGGCAATGAGAGCCATGGAGCCTGCTCGCACAGCGCTCGCTGCGCCGCCCGACATGAGCACGAAAAAGACGACTACGAACGCGGAGGCGCCGAATCGCAGGATATGCGGCGCCCACGCGAGCCCCTTGGC
>JANLHO010000014.1 GCA_024654485.1 Patescibacteria group bacterium
CAGGCGAACTTAAGGCCTATGTCGTCCATTTCGTCCACGAATATATCCAGATTATCCACGAACTCGCCGACGCGCTCTGTCGTTATGCCTTCGCGCCATAGCTCAATTTCGGCAAACGGGTCGCGTTCCCACACCGCACGCGCCGATACGTCGGTCTTGTTCATACCTACTTCGCTGAGGCTCGCCTGCATGCGGTTGAGATTGGTGATTTCTATGATGTCAGGGTCGGCGAGCTTCATGCGCTTGGGGCCCCCCGTGGCCGTTATCGCTACAACTGCGGCTGAACCTACGGATAGCCCGGCGATACCGACGCGCGAATTGTGGTATGCCCGCTGCTCGTCCTCGGTGATGAGGTCGCGATTTCGCGCAGTTCGCAATAGGAAGTATGTTTCTTCTGAGGGGACGCGAATCGCCGTTTTAAGCCATGGATAGTACACCCAGACTCCGCCGTCAGGGACGGTAGACAAATAAGCCTTTACGCGAGTTTCCGCGGAAACGTCATTTTTTTGCACATCGGGATTCTCTATGAAAAACAACTCACGCAGCGAGCTTTGCAGCATGTCATGTTTTGTCGCTCCCTCCGGAATCCCGTTCTCGGACGCATAGAATTGCGGTTTGATGTCGGCCGGATTACCCATACTGTTTGCGGTCAACTCCGGACAAAGGCGAGCGCTGCAAAGGATATTAAGAGCCACCAGAAGCGGTAAGCTTCACTGAATACGTTCTGGATTTGAGGCCCAAAATGCCAGACGGTGTCCAGCGAGGGTATCTGAAGCCACACTACGAGCGCTATTATCGTTGTCGCCAGGCCCGCCAGAAGCGCCTGTATGACACCTTCACGAGAATCGCTCCAAAATCCGATTATGCGGCGCGAGAAGAAATAGAAGGCGACCAGCATCACAAAGAACAGTACGGACCCGGAAGCATATGCGGATATCTGAGACGCAAAGGGAGCAAGGAATGCCGCTTTTTCAAACGACGCGAGCGCCAAGAGCGAAAGCGGGAGCGCGATAGAGATAGCGCAAGCCCTGTTGGAGCCGCCGCGTAGCGCGTCCAGCGCTACCAATGCCGCAAGTGCGATGACTATTATCCAATCGGTAGGCCACTGCGTGAGTAGCGTGGACAACCATGCCATATCCATCCGGTCATTGTACTACGCGCCGCTATAGGACACGCACATTGTTCACAGTCCCTCGCTCTGAAGTTTTTCTATGAGGTCGCGCGCGGTGCGGGAAAGTTTCTTAGGCAGGTCTATCTCCACACGGACCAGGAGGTCGCCACGGCTGCCTCGCCCATGGGGCACACCTTTGCCGCGCACATGTAGCGTTTCTCCATGGCGTACTCCGGCAGGTATCGTAATAGATTCCTCTCCGTCCAGCGTGGGTATCTTGTACTTCGCTCCCAAAAGCGCATCGGTCAGCTTAACCGGAAGCGTGGTCAGGAGGTTCTCCCCTTCTCTGGAGAAGCGGGAGTCCTGCTTGACGTGAAGTTTGACGTACAGGTCGCCTGATGCACCACCCAGTACGGCTTCGCCCTTCCCCGGCATGCGTATCATCTCGCCATCCTCCACGCCAGCCGGTACGATTATGCGTATCTCCTCCTCGCGCTTCATGACGCCGGCTCCATCGCATTTCTCGCACTTGGTTTCCGGTATTTCACCGCGGCCCGCGCACTGGGGGCACGTGCGCGATGTGGATATCGCACCGAAAAAAGAGCTCCTTGTTTCGCGTATGGAGCCTTTACCGTTGCAGGTGGTGCAGGAGATCATCTTGGAACCGGCCTTGGCTCCCGTACCGGCGCACACAGGGCAAACGCTCGTCTTGGAGATAAGAACTCTGCGCTCCACTCCGAAGATAGATTCGCGGAAGGACAGCTCTATGTCTATGGAAACGTCCCGTCCGCGCGGACGGTTGTGCTGCCCTCCACCGAAAAATTCCCCGAATATGTCGTTCAGGTCCCAGCCCGAGGCTGGTCCGCCTTGGGCAGAAAACCCTCCGAATATATCCTCAAAATTTCCATCAAAGCCGCCGAATCCCGCTCCTTGCGCGCCGCCGCCTGCAAATGTCTTGCCGTAGGCGTCGTACTCCGCCCTCTTCTTTTTGTCGGAAAGTACCGAGTAGGCTTCGCTGACCTCTTTGAATTTAGCCTCGTCGCCGCCTTTTTTGTCGGGGTGATACTTGTGCGCGAGCTTCCGGAACGCCTTTTTTACGTCCTCCTCACTCGCGCTCTTGTTCACACCAAGTATGTCGTAGTAATTTTTCATAGTATGCACTAACGTATGTCGTAGCTTGCCCCGTGAAAAGCGCAACGCGCTTTTTCTACGGGGTAACTTTTCATACCGAGGCATTATATGCGACTATGCGCATTTGCAAAGCGCTCGGCTCACGGAGAGTCCGGCGAGACAAGGTACGTCTCCTCTATTGTTTTGGCTTGTCGTCCCCAGGCGGATTCTGGTCACCTTCTTGCGGTGGCTTCTGGTCGCCCTCTTGTGGTTGTTGTGACGGAGTCTGTTGCTGATCCTGCGACATGGCGGTCCCTATCGCGCTCATGGCGACTGAGAGGGCTTCAGAGGCCGATTTCATTGCCTCCACGTCATCTCCCCCACGCGCGGCTTTCAGAGCGTCAATCTTTTCCTGAACGTTCTTCTTTATGTCCTCGCCCACCTTATCGCCATGCTCTTTGAGCGCTTTCTCTCCGGCATAGATCGCCTGATCGGACGCGTTCTGCGCTTCCACCAAGTCATGTTTCTTCTTGTCGGTCTCGGCGTTCATTTCCGCATCCTTGCGCATCTTCTCCACCTCTTCCTCCGGAAGCCCGGACGTTGCTTCTATTCGTATTGATTGCTCTTTGCCGCTCGCCTTGTCCTTGGCTTTGACGGAAAGTATGCCGTTGGCGTCTATGTCAAAGCTTACCTCCACCTGCGGGACGCCTCTGGGGGCCGGCGGGATGCCGTCAAGGTTGAATCGTCCGAGGCTCTTGTTGTCGGCTACCATCGGTCGCTCTCCCTGCACGACGTGTATCTCCACCGACGGCTGGTTGTCGGAAGCGGTGGAAAAGGTTTGTGAGCGCGAGGTCGGTATCGTGGTGTTGCGTTCTATGAGCTTCGTCGCGACACCGCCGAGCGTCTCTATTCCGAGCGAAAGCGGTATGACGTCCAGCAGCAATACATCTTTGACGTCGCCCTGAAGAATGCCTCCCTGAATTGCCGCGCCTATTGCCACTACCTCGTCGGGATTGACGCTCATGTTGGGTTTCCGGCCGAAGTACTGCTCCACCGCTTTCTGCATCGCCGGCATGCGCGTCTGGCCGCCGACCAGCACTACTTCGTTGATGTCGCCTATCTTGAAGGGCGATGCCTCCATGGCGCGTTTGGTTATGGACATGGCGCGCTCTACGAATTCACCAGCTAGCTCCTCCAGCTTGGCGCGGGTCATTTTTATGAGCAGGTGGCGCGGGCCGGATGCATCGGATGTGATGAAAGGCACATTTACTTCCGTCTCACTCGCGCTGGAGAGCTCTATCTTCGCCTTCTCGGCGGCTTCATCCATGCGTTGGCGCGCCAGAGGGTCCTTGCGCACGTCTATTCCGGATTCGCGCATGAACTCCTCCGCTAGCCAGTCTATTATCTTCTGGTCTATATCTTTGCCGCCCAGATGCGCATCTCCGTCGGTGGAGCGCACCTCTATGACGTCGTCCCCTACCTCAAGGATGGATATGTCAAACGTGCCCCCTCCGAAGTCAAAGACCGCGATTTTCTCGTTCTTCTTTTTGTTGAAACCATAGGCAAGGGCCGCCGCGGTGGGCTCGTTGATAATGCGCTTGACATCAAGTCCGGCTATTTTTCCGGCGTCTTTCGTGGCCTGCCTCTGCGAGTCGTTGAAATACGCAGGCACGGTTATGACCGCCTCCGTTATGGTCTCGCCCAACCTCGCCTCCGCATCGCGCTTCAATTTCTGCAGTATCATCGCAGAAAGCTCCTCGGGCCGGTACCACTTATCGGCCATCTTTATCTCTATCCCCCCGTTGGAGGATTTCTGCATGCCAAAAGGCACGGCGGCACGGTCCTTGGCAACTGCCGCTTCGTCAAATGTATGGCCGATAAAGCGCTTTATCTGGTAGACGGTGTTCTGCGGATTTGTCACGGCCTGCCGTCTTGCCAAAAGGCCTACAAGGCGCTCGCCCGTCTTTGATATTGCGACGACCGACGGAGTGGTGCGCGCTCCTTCGGCGTTCTCTATTATTTCGGGCTCGCCGTCCCGGACGCAGGCGACGGCCGAGTTGGTGGTTCCGAGGTCTATTCCGATTATTTTGCTCATGGTTGTGAAATGTGGGTTTTTACTTCTAACGACGATACATTGTATACCGTATAATGGGGGGTGTTGTCAACTCACCCGTTACTTTCTGACTACCACATGCGCGGGTCTGACCACTCTATCACCCACCGCATAGCCCGATCTCAAAACTTTTATGATACTGTGCGGCTTTCCCGCCGGATCTTCGCTTTCCTGCACCGCTTCGTGCCGATTCGGGTCAAAAGGTTCCCCGACCTTACCGAATTTGGCGACTCCGTTGCGCTCCAGTACCTCAAGCAGCTGTTCGCGTATGTGCTCCATCCCCTTTTTCCATCCGACATCAACGCTCTCCCATGCTTCACTCCCCTCTGCCAGATCAAAAGAATCAAGAGCGGGTATTAATTCCATTACGATGTCGCTCTTCGCCTTTGCGGCCGCCTTGTCGTAATCCTGAAGAGCCTCCCTCCGCGCATTGATAGAATCGGCCTTGCATCGCTGCCAGCCGTCCAGATATTCCTGCCGCTCCGCTTTCGCTTTCTTCAACTCATCTCGCAGTTTTTTCAATTTTGCTTGCGCGGCGGCAAGGCCGCCGAGATCTTCCTCGGGCTCAAAATCCACATCTTCCTCTACGAGTTCTTCCTCTTTGGGAGTCTGCTTGTCGTCATCGTGCCCCTTTTTCATCGTGATGGAGTATACCCCACAGCAACTTTGCGGCAAAGTTGGCGTGGAGGTACTCCAAATCTACACCCCGTCGCAAAATGAGACTTTCACATACAGCGGTTTCTTAAAGGAAGAACCTGGATAAATAATTAAATACATGGAAAGCAAAGCTACGGCCAGACCAGAGCCCATCTTAGATTTTATTTGCGTGAAGTACTCTGATTCCCCATCCCAATACTTCATATTTTTTTGAAGTATTGGGATGGGGAGGTCTTGGGACTCTATCTATAGCCTATCCACTCGCGAGAACCCATATGCCCCTCGCGAGAACTTCCGCGCCTTCGCTGTTGCCACTTTTAGCTCCCCTACGGCCGCGAGACGAGCCAGCGTGCCAATTCCTTGAGAGCATGGGGGTTGTATACGCAAAAACGTATTCGCCCGCGTTTGTGCGTGGTGATTATACGGACGCGCTCAAGAATTCCAATCTCGTACAGCGCGGCTGAAAGTGTCATACGAAGCGGCTTTGCAAGCTTTGATACCGACATAGCGCCATCGCGACGGAGCAGCGCAACCATCTTACGGCGATGCGAAGAGCCGAGGGCGTGCAGCATGAGGTCGGCGTTCTTTTCCGCATCACCCGATGTGTAACACCTATTTCGCTCCTTACTTTCCTCCTGCTTCTCAAACACACGGCGCTTCGCACGAGCCTCTCTCTCCCGCGTCCTACTTATTCGCGCCCTGTTCCAATACTTCATATTTTTATGAAGTATTGGGATATATGACGTGCGAATCAAGTCTCCGGCTGTGGATAGCCGAGTCTGTATCTCCTAGCAACATATTTTTGGGGTCTCTGCAGCGCGACGGCGCGAAATGGTGGGGCAAAACGCAGAGCTGGAGCTAACGCTTGCTCCACTGCGGAGCGCGGCGAGCGGATTTGAGGCCGAACTTCTTGCGCTCCTTTGCGCGCGGGTCCCTCTTGAGATATCCGCGTACCTTCAGGTCCTTTCTCTGCTCCGGGGAGATCTCGGCCAGCGTGCGCGCAATGCCGTGCCGTATCGCCTGCGCCTGCGCTTTGAGGCCGCCTCCCCGTACATGCGCCGATACGGCGTAGGTGGCTCCTATCGCCTGCAATGGTGCAAGTACGTTTGAGCGCATGACCTCCAGCGGGAAGTAGTCATCCATCGGCCTGTCGTTGACCGTTACAGAAATGCTCTTCGCGCTTACCAATCGTACGCGCGCGCTGGCCGTTTTCCGGCGTCCCACTGCTTCCGTGTATTCCTTGTCTTTTGCCATAATAATTGCCTGTCCAGAACTATTCGGTGACGGTTAAATTCTTCAGCCGTTCCGTGTGCATGGTGTTGCGAGGCATCATGCGCGCCACGGCTCTTCGCACGGCCTCTCCCATGCCTTTTCGCGCGGCGAGTGCCGCAAGGCGCTCGCGTCTCAAGCCGCTCGGGTATCCCGAGTAATTGCGATATTCTTTCGCCATGCGCTTGCGCTCCGGCATGTTTATCTTGGACGCGTTGGTGACCTGTACTTTCACATCGCTTCGTATGTGCGGCGTGTAGTCCGCGTGCGTCTTTCCCATGAGCGCCTTCGCCGCCTCCGAGGCGACTCTCCCGAGGGTGCGGCCTGATGCATCTATAGTATGCGTGTGTTTTGTAACCATATTATTTCACGAACTCTATCCGCGCCGATTCGGAGGTACGCTTCCCCACCCGCCCGAGCAAGGTAACCCTTGTGTATCCTCCGTGACGGGACTCGTAGCGCTTGGCGAGCTCGCCCGTTATTTTATTCACCGCTTCCGCGTCGTTTATCTGTCGCAGGATGCGTCTGCGAGATGCAAGCGTGCTCTCCTTGCCCGAGGTGACAAGACGCTCCACGAAAGGTCGCAACTCCTTGGCTTTCGCGACGGTCGTCGTTATGCCCTCTTCAAGGATAAGGGAGCGTGCGAGGCTGCGCAAAAGAGCGGTTCGGACGCGCTTAACGCGCCCCAGTTTACGATGTGCACGCTGGTGTCTCATATATCCTATTTGTCCGCGCTTCGGAGCGTCAGCCCCATGTTGGAAAGCGCGCGCTTGATGTCCTGCAAACCCTTCTGACCCAATCCCTCTATCGCAAGAAGGTCGTCCTCGCGCTTTCTCACCATGCCTCCGACGGTACGTATAGATGCGTTGTCCAATGCTTGCTCCACGCGCTGCGGAAGTTTCAGCTCCGATATCCTCGTCTTCAGTATCTCGGCGTCCGGAGGAGGTGTTCTTTCCTCATCTGCGGCACCTGCGGCGGCCGGAGCGGGAGCGGCTACGTCAGACGGCTCGTCCTCTTTGAACCCCACAACGGCCTTAAGCTGGTGGATCATGGTCTCTATAGAGCCTTCAAGGGCCTCGCGCGGCTCTATCGTACCGTCCGTTTCTATGAGCATGCGCAACCTGTTGAAATCAGTGCGGTCGCCCACGCGCATGTTCTCCACTTCGTAATTGACGCGTCGGATAGGGCTGAAGACGGCGTCCAGGGCTATGGTGCCGACCTCAACACGCTCCTTCTGGTGAGCCTCCTTGGGAATATATCCGAGCCCGCGTTCCGCGCGCAACTCTATCTCAAGATTCACCTTGCCCGTAACGGACGCTATGTGACTTTCGGGGTTCAATACCTCAACCTGACCGGGTAGCTTCAAGTCTGCGGCAGTAACCTCCTTGGGCCCTTTTACCGACAATGTGATGCTCTGAGGCTCGTCGCTTGAAAGCTTGAGACGGATCTTCCGTATGTTGAGGAGTATGGTGACGACGTCCTCCTTTACGCCGTCTATGGTAGAAAATTCATGAGCCACCCCGGGAATCTTCACGTGGGTTACGGCGGCTCCGGGGAGAGACGATAGGATAATGCGGCGAAGTGAGTTACCGAGAGTATAACCGTAGCCCGGATAGAGTCCGTCTATCTCGTAGGTACCGCTTCGCTCCGATTCGGAAACGATGCGCGGTTTACTAGGCAATGCAATATGATAGTCGGACATAATAGCTGGAGTGGAAATGAATGAATTAGTAATGAATTGACGAATGCTTGATACCGAAAAAACGACAAAACGCGCGACAGTATACCACTATCTGCTGTAAAATTCAAATACCGTAGCGTAGTCAAGGCCTACCTCCGCAGACGGGTAAGAGGGTTCGCTCTTAACTTCCGCGCGCAATAGCTTGAAATCGCTCGCAAGCCATTGCGGGATAGGCTTGCCTTCCTCCTTCTGGTCTTCCGCGAGACCGGCAAAAAGCGCACTTCCGCGACTCCCCTCCCGCACAGCCAGAACGTCTCCCACACACACCCGATGCGAGGGGGTCGTAATACGTTTACCGTTGATTGTTATGTGCCCGTGCGAGACTATCTGTCGTGCAGAACGACGCGTTGACGCAAAGCCGGCACGATACACTGCGGAATCGGCACGCATTTCCAGATACACATGTAAGACTCCGGAGGGGTCGGTCTGTCCCGACGCCTCTTTCACATAGTTGGCGAGCTGACGCTCGGAAAGCCCGTATGTAAATCGGACCCTCTGTTTTTCCAACAGCTGTTTGCCGAAGTCCGATATCCCGCGACGCGGACGCGGCTTCCTTCCGCGCGCCTCGGAGAACGCGAACTTTTGTGACTGCGTCTTTTCAAATACGGCGGCACCGAGCCTTTTCGCTATCTTGTACTGTGATTTTACGGGCAACATAAATTATATAGACACTAGACTCTGCGCGCCTTGGGCGGGCGAGGGCCGTTGTGCGGTATGGGAGTTTCGTCCGCGATTCGGGTCACGTCTATCCCCTTTCCCGAGAAACCGCGCATTGCGCTCTCGCGTCCGGCACCAACGCCGCGGATTATGACCTCAACTTCCTTGACTCCTATCAAGGCCGCCTTGTCACCGACAAGCTCGCCCACTTTGGCCGCCGCGAAAGGAGTACCTTTCTTCGCTCCCGAAAATCCCAGCGCTCCGGATGAGGACCATGCGACCGCATTGCCGTTCTTATCCGAAAGGAGCACCTTGGTATTGTTGTAGGTGGCGTGAATATGCAATATGGCGGAAGGCATATCGCGCTTCGTAACGCGAGAAAGCGACCGGGACTTCATTCCCTGATCCACCGTGCCTCCTGATTTCCTGATTATTCGTTTCTTTCCCATACACTAAGTCCTAATCTGCGAATTTATCCGAATCTTCGAATGGCTACGAATAAGCACACGCACCCGCTGCGCGCATTCGTAGGTATTCGTGGACTTGTGTGCATTCGTTGATTCGGACATATCATGTTTTCTCCAGCTTGCGACGACCGCTCGTCATTGTGACGCGCTTGTTGCCGCGTACCGTGCGCGAATTCGTTTTGGTGCCTTGTCCGCGCGCGGGAAGATGCTTGGCGTGCCTGCTGCCGCGATACGTATGAATATCTTTGAGCCTTCGGATGTTGCCGCTTATCATCCGACGTAGCTCGCCTTCAATGGCGAATTTCTCCACCGCCTCGCGCACCGACGCCTCCTCGCTTTCGCTTAGGTCTTTCGGGAGTTTCCCCGGATCTATCCCGACCTCGGAGAGAGTGTTGCGCGCGCGCGAACGACCGACTCCGTATACGGCAGTGAGACCTATCTCAAGGCGCTTGTCTTCCGGTATTGTTATTCCTGCGATTCTCATATCCGAATAAGGTATCCGAATCTACGAATTGCTACAAATAACCCAAGCGCCCCGGTAGTAGATTCGTGGCCATTCGGATATTCGGATGTATTCGTTGATTCGGACATATTACCCCTGCCGTTGCTTGTGTCTTGGATTGGTGCAGATGACCCACAGACGCCCGCGCCGCTTGACCATACGGCAATGAGTGCAGATCTTTTTGACAGACGATTTTACTTTCATGGTATTTACAATCAGGTTCGGCGGACTATCCTGGCCCGGCCGCCATAAGGATCAAGCTTCATCTCAACCTTGTCCCCTACCAGGACTTTTATCCTGTGCAGTCGCATTTTACCCGAAAGGTACGCCAAAACAGTCTCCCCGTCGCTTCGCTTCACGCGGAATAGAGTGTTCGGAAGCGCCTCGTCAACGACGCCTTCAACAACCTCTGGTTCATCCATATCGATCTGCGCGGGTGAGAATACCAAGTGTAGGACCTAAAGTCAAACACTTCACGCACTATTTATCGGGGACGCCTTCCGGCAACTGGATGTCTATACGGATATCGGCGGCCTGTGCGGGAAAACTTCGTTTCCAAAAAGGCTCTATCCTGGCGTGCGCTTCCGCCACCCCCGGAAAACCGTTTATTATCGTCTCAAACGCGGCGCTTTCGCGACCCGCAAGAGCGGTGGCGAGGGCGTCGGCGTCTACCTTCCACAAAAGCATGGCCTGACCTCCGAGCGCGAAAGTAAGGGTATCCGTGCCAAGCACTGGTTCGCCGGAACCGTTCAGGTGAGCGGAAAATCCCGTGCTTGGTATGAGAGATACATCCGCCCCAGCGGCATCCGCGGAAACCACAGACGCGATGGACCCTGCGAATACATCGGCCGGAAAAACGGGAACGACTATGTGAGCGCGCTGATGTATCCTTACGCCACCACCGGCTTCCGTGGTGTTCGGCAGGTCCTGATAAGTTATCTGTGCGAGATCAAAAAGGGCTACGCTGGAATCGTCTGAAAGAGCCTCTACGGTCTCCCTCACCTTAGTATCAAGGTTGGCGCGCACGCTTGAGATGGCCGCCTCAAGAGTGGCCGGAGCTACGGCCGGAGCGGTTCCTCCGGATGACCCCCCAAGCATGGAATCTGTGGATCTGGCATAGACTTTCGTATACATATCCGAACCCGCGAGACCAGGCAGAGTGAAGCGGGCCACGGGGCCGACGTTGTACTGGTCGCCGGTCTGGTCAGCGGCGACGGTCACGCGCACCTCTCCCGGCACGCCGTCTTTTTTGCCCGGTATCGTTATGGCGGCGGGAGCGCGGAAGACGAGCCCCTCCGGCGTTTCAAAGCGGGTATTTTTTATTAGGCGCACGGGCGCTGTCGAGTAGTTGTTTACTACGATAACGGAGCCTTCGGCTTTTGCGGGCGGCAATGTCGTTGTACCCTGTGCCTCAACGACTGTGGAATCCTCAATATCGGATATCTGTACCATGTACGATAGGGTTCCCGTGGCGGCCGTGGCGGCGGGATACGCGACGAATTCGGAGGTGCCGTCAAATGAGACCAAGTGGGACTTAGGCGTGACGGTGACAGAGGTGGAACGAAAAGCGAGAGCGACAAGACCTGTCAGTACGAGGAGGCTCAAGACGGCAGCTCCCCACAAAATCCATCGCGGAGAACGGCGCCCAGGGCGCGGAGGCATTGCGGGAGGTATGCGTCCGCCGGGTCGTGCGCGATTGCGCGCCGGAGCCGGAATGCTCCTGATGCTTCTCGCCGGTGGCTCGGCATTCACCAACGGCACACCCGCCCCGAAATTACCCGTATCATGCTCATCGGGCGAAGCCGGCGGCCTCGCGGCCTGACCAGACGATTTGGCCGGAGCCACGCCGCCCTGCTGGTCCGCAGCACCATCCGGGGGTGTTATGTCCTGAAAGTAATCTTTTGCTGCCATGTAATCTGCAGTATACCACGCGGCGCTTACGCACTAGCCTCTATGTTGACAAGTGTTCCGGCTATAGTGAGTCCGATGTCCGGGGATATTCCGGCGACCGGCTCCACCCAACGAGCCAGATCCGCCGGTTCAAGGGTCTTTACCTCAAAAGGTTTGGTCGTGCGCGTGAACTGGGTGAAATCAATTCGTGCAAAAAAACGCGCGAGCCACTGCGCCATATCCGGATGTGCAAAAAGGACCATGCGATCCGGCAGCCGACGCGGGTCGGCACACTTGGCCATACACTCTCCAAAACTCCGCATTAGCTCCGGCTCCGTACGAGCGAGGCCCTTTGAGAGCTCATCGCATGCACCGCGTTCGCACTGGTCGCGACCTATCATGCGTATTAGCGAAAGTGTATCTTCCGGAAGCGTACCCTTCTTGGACACCGCGCGTATGACGGCGTTGACTCCCTGCGATACGAAGCACTGCTTCTCCGGAGCGCCATCGCGAACCACTGCGAACACAGTCCCCTCGCCGCCGACCTCCGCCGCGAAATATTCGTCGTGATGTGGATATGCCGCCCGTATGGCTGCGATAAGTGTGCGCGCGCCGCTGCGCCATACTATCGGCGTATGCGGCAATAGTTTTTCAAGTGTTGCCTTAAAAGTATCTCGCACCGTCTTATCGCTACCACTAAGAAGCCCGACCACGGACATGGAGTGGACGAAATTGCCCTCTGGGGAGCCGGTAGGATAGCCGTTGAGCTTCACTTGCGCAACGCTCGCCTCAAGAAAATTCGTGGTGTTTACGACGGAGCCACGGCCCAGTGCTTGATGCGCGAGGGCTTTCATCATCTCCTCCGTAACCTCCACGTCCTCTTTGTATGAGGCGTCCGCCCTCACCGATTCGGAGAAGCTCCACGGCGCGCGCAGCACACAGTAAAGAGATTCAGGCCGCCCGAGGCCTCCAGCCTTGGCGCGGGTGTTCATTGCCTCCTGACCTATTCGCAGAAGTTCCGCGGATATCGCGGCTATCGTTGCCTGCGGCGTGCGTTCTTCTATCGGTATGGTCGCGCGGCTCGCGGAAACGACGCGTGCCGGACATCCATGCGAGAGTTCAAGGAGTGCGAAGCCCGCGCTCGCGCTGCCTATCTCTGCGAGTGCTATCGTCTTGGCGTGCGACTTGCGGAACGCAATCTTCATAACGGACTAAGTATATCGCAAATGCGGCGCCGCGCGCGCGAATAGTGCACATGCTGCGGGGGCTTTTTGCTATGCGAGAACGGCTTTTATCCTCCGCACTCCCGATGCGACCGACTCCTCTTTCTTTATCTTGAAATTACCGGCAAGCTCGGATGTGTTGGAGACGTGCGGCCCGCCGCAAAATTCAATACAAAAAGCCTGCGCAAATTTCGGCTCCCCCTCTCGCGCATCCTTCGGGCCGATTGAGTATACGGAGACCACGTCCGGATATTTCGCGCCAAACTCGTGCTCGGCGCCGAGCTTCTCCGCTTCTTCTATGGGAAGAGTGGAGCGGATGACCGGTAGCCCCTCTCCTATCTTTTCGTTGACTATCCTTTCCACCTCGGTTATCTGATCGGGTGTCATCTTCTTGTCGTACGAGAAATCTATACGCAGGCGCTCTTGCGTTATGTTGCTGCCGCGCTGCTTCACTGCAGGACCCAAGACCTCCTGCAGAGCGCGCAGGAGCAGGTGGTGCGCCGTATGAAGGCGCGTCGTCTTCTCCGAAGCATCGGCCAGACCGCCTTTAAATTTTTGCCGGCTTCCGGCACGCGAGATATCTTGATGTTTGCGCATCTCGGCGCGGAAACCCTCTTCGTCCACATCTATATGCCACTCCCGTGCGAGCTCCGTTATCATCTCAAAAGGAAATCCGTGCGAGGCGAATAGGAGCGCCGCGTCACTGCCCGATATGTATCCGCCCTTCGCTATTTTTTCAAATTCCCGCATGCCGCTTTCCAGCGTATGCGCGAACTGTTTCTCCTCTTTCCATATCTCGCGCTTGACCTTCTCGTATACATCCTCGCTTCCTAGCTCTGGATACGCCTGTTTGTATTTCTCCAGAGTTAGAAGCGCTGCGCGCACCAGCATGCTGTCTTCCCTGCCGCCGTCTTGGACCCCGATCTTACCCGCGTGCTGCGCGGCGCGCCTGATAAGGCGGCGAAGGACGTATCCGCGCTCGGTGTTGGAGGGAACGACCCCGTCACCGAGCATGAAGGTGGCGGCGCGCATGTGGTCGGCTATTATGCGGAACGAGCGCGTATACGCCTCGTCCGAGTAATCTTTCTTGGAGAATTTCACCAGAAGCGCCACTATTTCGGAGAAAGCGTCTATTGAGAAGATATCCGCGTTGCCGCTCATGGCCATGGCGATGCGCTCAAGCCCGCCTCCGAAGTCCACGTTTGCCTTGGGGAGCAGGGCGAACGAACCATCCTTCTGCTTGATGTATTGCATGAAAACGGAATTGCCTATTTCCAGAAATCGGCCGCAGTCGCAGTTGGGGTGGCACTCGGGTCCGTAGGCGGGGTCGTGCGGCGTGCCGAAATCGTAGAAAACCTCGGAATCCGGTCCGCCCGGCTCTCCTGCCGGCATGTTCTCGGGGACTCCGGCGCGGCTCCACCAGTTTTTCTTTGCGTCGTAGTAGAAAATGCGGCCTATGGCGGGCGAGCCGTCAGGCTTTAGCCCAGCCTGCATCCCCATACGGTAGCCGTCCTGCTCGCTACCTATCTCCACGTCTTTGGCCTCAATTCCTTTCTCGGCGAAAAGCTCCTTCCAAATGGCGACCGACTCGTCGTCACGCGGCACGCCGGTATCCTTGTCCCCGATAAATACGGTGACGTAAAGCTTCTGCGGATCAATCCCAAGCTCCCCTGTCAGGAACTCAAAGAACCAACGCAGCTGCTCCTTCTTGAAATAATCGCCAAGCGACCAGTTGCCGAGCATCTCAAAGAAAGTGGTGTGCCTGTTGTCTCCGACCTCGTCTATGTCTTCCGCGCGAAAGCATTTCTGGCTGTCCGTCACGCGGCTTCCTTCGGGATGCGGCTCTCCCAAAAGATATGGTACAAGGGGCTGCATGCCGCTCCCCGTGAAAAGCGTCGTGGGATCGTTTTGCGGCACGAGCGATGCGCTGGGTATCACCGTGTGCCCGCGCGCTTTGAAAAATTCCAGATACTTTGTGCGTATCTCATTTATACTCATAGGTTGACAGTATAGCTTCCCTCGGCCGCTTTTTCGATAAGTGCGGGGCTATTCACCGGATTGTAGAATTTCAGACCGCCTGTTTTCTGGAGAGGTATCCATTCGGACTTTTTCATGTACTTCTTTTCGTATTCCGCGAATCCGTCCGTGGATATCTCGCCCTCGGGGTCTGTGCATATGAAGTAGTAAAGGAGGGCGTGAAAATAAGTGTCGGGTATGTAATTGGCTATAAAGAAATCTTCGCCGACGTAGATGAGCGGACCCGTCTTGACCGAAAGCCCCGTCTCCTCCTTCACCTCGCGCAAGAGACCGTCGCGTATGCTCTCGCCTTTGTCTATACCGCCGCCGGGGAAATCGTATCCGTCCCACGCGGGATTCAGGAGCACTTTGCCATCTTGTATGATGATGCCGTAAGCCGAGGGGCGGAATGCCAATTGCTCCACCGGCACCTCTTTCGTCTCTCCGTTCAGACGGTTGGTGCAGACCACCGTTCTAATCTCATCAGCCATAATTTTCCGAGTCTATCATCCCGTTTGCCCTAGTGCGAGCGAGAGGATACTATGCGCCGCACTATGGAGTACAAAATACACACGCTTGCAAACGGCCTGCGAATAATCCTCGCGCCCATCAAGGGGGCGAGGACGGCTACGGTGATGGTTATGACGGGCACCGGCTCCCGATACGAGGACAAGCACGAGAACGGACTCGCGCATTTTCTGGAACACATGTTCTTCAAAGGCACTAAGAAGCGCCCATCGGCGCGCGAGATAAGCGAGGCGCTTGATTCCGTCGGGAGCGAATACAACGCCTTCACGGGCAAGGACCGCACCGCATATCACGCCAAAGTAAGCAGCCGATTTCTGCACACGGCGCTGGACTTAATCACCGACATTTTCCTGCACTCCACCCTCCCGCCCAATGAGATAACCAAGGAGCGCGGAGCCATCATTCAGGAAATAGATATGTACGAGGATATGCCGATGCGCACGGTAGACAACGTGTTTGATGCGCTCATATTCGGCACGGAGCACCCGCTTGGCCGCACAATACTGGGACCGAAGGCAAACATCCGCGCTTTCAAGCGCAGGGATTTTGCCTCGTATCTGCGCAATCATTACACCCCCGGAAATACTGTCGTCTGCATTGCAGGCGGATTCTCCGAGAAAAAAGTGCTCGCGAAGATAAAGAAAGAATTCTCGCGCCTTAGGAATGGCAAGCCAACGGCGTGCCTCCCATTCGCGGGAGAGCAGACCGCGCCGCGCGTCGCGATAAAAGAAAAGAAAACCGACCAGACGCAGCTGATGCTCGGCGTCCCGGCCTACCCCTACCAACACGCCGACGAATATGCGCTGGAGGTATTGGCCAACATCCTTGGCGGCGGTATGAGCAGCCGGCTCTTCACCGAAGTGCGCGAGAAGCGCGGACTCGCCTACTACGTGCGCGCCGCCGTGGAGCGCTACCCCGACACCGGCGAGATGGTAGTGCAAGCTGGCGTGGAGCACGGCAAGCTGGAAAAGACCGTGCAGACGATACTCGCGGAATTCCGCAAGATAAAGCGCACTCCCCCCTCCGCCTCCGAGCTAAAGAAAGCGAAGGCACACATACGCGGCTCCATGACCCTCTCGCTTGAAACGAGCGACGCGATAGCCGAGCACGCCGCGACATCGCTCATACATCTCGGCCGCGTCCGGCCGCTGGAGGAGATATTGAAGGGCGTGGATAAGGTTACTACCGCCGACGTCCAGAGAGTCGCCCGCGACCTACTGCGTACGGAAAAACTCAACCTCGCCATAATCGGTCCGCATCTGCATAAAGACGCACTCGCACGCCTCCTCCGCGTATAACTTTCCATTCTAGTCTTTTGCCTGTCCGCCAAAGCTTTGGCGTAGGCGGGCAAAAGACTAGAATAGGAATTACATTCTGTAGCTCCGTATAACGGTAGGCAGCCAAAATAAGCGGCTCAACCGTCGGTTG
>JANLHO010000016.1 GCA_024654485.1 Patescibacteria group bacterium
CGGCGCGAAGCCGAGGGAATTTTTAGAGCCGACGCTACGGTCGGCTCCCCGATCCCGCGAGGCGTCGGGGCAAAAAATTCCCGACCCCACAAAATATGCTGCGGGGAGGCGGGTACCTATGACTGGTCCGTCCATTCATCCGAGAGTGTGTATTCGCGGAATTGGCGCATCGCCTCTTTGGCCGCCTCGCCCACCTTTCCGTTTCCCACAGGAGCGCCGTCTATAGTAGTCACGGGCATAACCTCTTTGTTGCTAGCCGTCAGGAAGACCTCGCTTGCCCCGCGCATGTCCTCTATGGAGAAGTCGGCCTCCTCTACGGGGACGCCGAGCTCCAATACGGAGAGCAGCACATAGCGCGTTATTCCCGGCAGGATATTGGATTTGGGCGTCAGAAGCTTCCCGCCGATAAGAGCGAAGATATTGCACGTCGCCCCTTCAAACACCTGCGCATCGTCGTAATACACCGGCTCCACGGCGCCCTCTTTCTCGGCGCGGAGCATCTGCCGTACTCCTTCTATGTAGTTGTTGGACTTCGCGCTCGGAATGTAGCGGGTGAATTTGTCGGTGATGATGCCGACGCCCTTTTCATAGTATTCCGCGGGGAAATCGTGCTTGGGGTCCACGACGATTGCTATCGTAGGCTCACCCTCCGGCGCAAGAGAGCTTGATGTGCCGCCGGAGAGGATTATTTTTATCGCTTTCTCGCCTCCGCCCGTATTGGCGGAGAGCGTCTGCATGACGAAGCGGTGGACATCTTCCTTGCTCCACGGTACCGCGAGGCCGATGAGGGCGGAGGAATTGAAAAGCCGGTCTATGTGCCTGCCGAGCATGAAAGGCCGGTGCGTGGGGTATGTGATGAGGAAATCAAAAACGGCGTAGCCGCGAGCGAAGCCGAGGTCGCGCACCGACACTTTCAGCTCGCCTTCGCCAACGAGCTCGCCATTGAGGAAATGCACCGCTTCAGCCATGGACCAATATTACCCCACACGCCCCTATGCGAGAACGCCCCGAGCACTCCGGCATTGCGCATGACCATCAGCGTCGTGAGAAATATTCTTCCACCACCTTAGTGATCCTTTCTGCCAGATCTTCGCTTATAAAAGTTTTTCTACCGACTTTCTTAACGTTTTCATCAGTATACCCTTCTTCTTCCGCCTCTGCGGCTTTCAAAGCCGCCGCGAGGAAGCCCGAGAAGTAAGTTGTTATGGTGTATGGACTCTTGCCGATAGATCGCCCTATAGAATACGGCAGGTCGCCCGTGGAACTCCATCCGGCCCCTGAAAGCCTCGCTTCCTCTTGCCGGATTGCCAGCACTCTCTGGGCCTGCTCCGATTTTGTCTCCCCCCTTTCCATAAGATGTATTCTAACAGGTCTTGAGCTTCTTTTCCTTTATCACCGCATACGCCCGCTTGGCGAACGCGCCTGTAGCCAAGCCCCCGCCCGAATCCCACTTGCCTTTCCAATAATCCCTTTACTCATATTTCCTTATGCTAGTCTTTTGCAAAAGACTAGCATAAGACAAGGAGCGGAATGATTTCAGTCCGTTCACGCTGGGCGAGCTGTGAGAGGCTTATGGTGACTGGTGTCACATCCTCCGGCACAATGATAACGATCTGTTTCTTATTCACTCTCACTCATACTGCCAATTCTTTTTCTGCGCTTCACAAACCAATACAAGAGTGCGACCGGCGGCAGAAAATACAGCGCAATAATACCGAGCGCGATATGCCATGGACCGGTCAGGATCGTGTAATTTGCGGCACGGATCGTGTCTACCGGCCGACCAAGTATCCAGAGCAACAGATTTTCGCGTCCAGTTGGATCGTAGATGCTTTCAGCTTGTGAGAACAACGAATCTCCGGGGCCAAGTGCGTCAAGATCATCTTGTGCATGGCGCAAAACTTCAGTATGTGTGCAAATGCCTGTTGCAAGTTCCTCGCCATAAAAGCTACCGTCGTGCGCATATACGAGATACGTTTCGCCATCGGCGAAGTAAAATCCACAATCACCGCCCCCAAAGCCCGTTGCTACCGTTACGAGGTTCTGTTCTATACCTTTCCATCGTTCCGTCACGTGGAATTTGACGGTGCGGTAGGAAGGAGCGATGTCGTCGCCGAACAGTTGCCGGAGCGTGTTGCGATGCTCTTGTATAGATAGAACCCTCCCGACAAAGACTGCTTCTGCATCCTCAAACGCTTGTTCTTGCGAATAATCCGCAACGCACGAGCACGCAAAAGCTGGGTCTGGAACGCCAAACCCAGCGAGAAGTATGGCGACGATCGCTGAAATGGTGATCTTCACTTTCATACGTTAGCGTAAATACTGCTCAATGTTAGCTTGGTGTTCTTCATATGTTGCCGAACAGTGAATGTTTCCCTCCGTGTCGTGGAGGTAGTAGAAACAGTCGGTTTCTTCTGGGAATAGCACTGCTTGGATTGCGGCGATGCCGGGATTGTTAATGGGGTGTGGTGGAAGGCCGGAGTAGAGGTAGGTGTTGTAGAGGGAATCAATGTTTCGTGTATCGCTCCCACCAATCGGTGTCCACCAGTCATCAATGCCGCGGTACTCCACGCTCGGTTGAAGCATCTCCGAGTTGAAGCAAAGATCGTTCTTTGGATCGCGGGCATAACTGTCTGGGTCTTCGCACGGGTCGTCTTTGTACGCTGCCCGTGTATCCCGTGCGTACTGAACCGTCGCGTCTATATCAAGTTTCTGGTCATTCAAGAGCCTATTCCAGAGAATACCCGCAATGAGCGGCATTTCGCTTTCTCCGGCAGCTTCGCGCTGGACGAGCGAAGCGATCTTGAGAAGTGTCGGCCACCGTATGTTCTGCTCGTTCGCTTCTATTAAATACGCTGCAAATACTTCGTTGAATTTGGCTCGCAGGCGGTCAGCCACTTGGAGCAATCCTTCATCCACAGGAATGAGATAGGTGTCGGGGAAATACACGCCTTCTACCTCATCAAATTTCATGGAGGTGTAGGTGTTCACCCAGCTGCTTTTTTCCTGATCTGTCCAACCGAGCGTGTCGGCAAGCAACTCCGCGATCTGTTCCTTGCGCCATCCTTCGGGAATCACCACCCATTTCATGTATGGCTCCTTAGAAAGAACATTCGCCACACCCCACGCGCTCATACTTTTTGAAAGGCGGTAGCCGCCAGGCTTGATGTCGCCCGGACTTATGCCATTGAACTGAAGCGCCAGTCGGAATCCTGTTTCGCTCTTAATGAATCCTTCTGAATGGAGCCCTTCAATCAACGCGCCACTTCCCGAATCAAGTGGTACAACAAATCGCTCCGGTTCAGCATTACCTTGGGGAGATGCAAAAAGAGAGATGTGTGCGAGGAAAACTACACCAAGAATCATCAGGCCGCTTGCAAGAGCGATGAGTGCAACTTCGTGTTTTGGATCGCGCATGAAAATCATGTTCTCATTTTAGCTCTTTTACAGAGCAAACGAAAACCGCCCCGACGGGGGCGGTTTTCGTTCTGGATGCCGGACTAGGACTCCAGC
>JANLHO010000017.1 GCA_024654485.1 Patescibacteria group bacterium
CGCGGACGCTATAGAGTACGACCGCCCGATACGCGAACACTTCAGCCTCCCTCAGGATTGAAGTCCCCTTGTTTATAATCCGCGGGCGCGGATTATAAACAAGGGGGCTTCAATCCTGAGGGAGGCTGAAGTGTTCGCGTATCGGGCGGTCGTACTCTATAGCGTCCGCGATTATGTACAATACTTCGCTATGCACACCCTGATTGAGCTTTAGGAGCGCGACTATCTCTTCACAGTCGTGAGGGTGTACCCAAACGCTGTGCTGCAATTTATAGAATCCTAGGTTCAACAGAACAGAACGAATCCGATCTCTAAGTGCACTTTTGTCTTGCGGTATATCAAATATGACGATGCGCCACCGCCGATCCCATCTAAAGGGTTTTGGTATGGACACGCTGCCGATTTTCAGATGCTCCGCCCGCGCAACCCCCCTCTTGGTAAGGTAGGGATAATTTTTATCCCCGCGCTTTTCAAACGCCACCATGCCTTTGCGTTTGAGCCGCCACAAGGTCTCACGTAAGCGCTGCTTCGGGTCCTGTGGTAGAACAGCGTTTACATGCTCTTTGCGCATAAGGCCGAGTACCTTGGGTGCCATTATACCGACTGTCAGCATACCGCCCACGAGGAGCGTGCCGATAACGGCACGCTCAATAGAACCTCTCCGCGCGCGATGCTTCACTTCGTCCTCCATAGGACTCTTTCTATCTTTCTTTGTTTCCCCCTGCTTCTTCCGCGTGTGCCGTTTTGCCATAGAATCAGATAGCGTAAATTGTACCTTGTTTATAATCCGCGGGCGCGGATTATAAACAAGGGGCGTAAAGGAGAGGCGAAGGAGAGAGGGCGGGGGTAGGAGGAGTAGGAGGGGTAGGAGGGGGTAAGCGCGGGTCATCGTTGTTTTTGGGGTCATGATTGTCTTTGTCTGTCTTACTTCGCGCTCATGCGACTACGGCGCATGTTGCATGTTCGCAGTCATGATACGCGCCCAAAAACCGAACACCTCCCGTGAGGGAGGTGCTTCGGCGACTTTCTTGGAATGCTTCAGACACACGAATGTGTGGCACTCACACATGCAATATAACACGCCAAGAAGCCGTAGCAAGATGGCGGGTTGATAACCACCGGCCTACCGGCCCGAAAATATGCCGCGAGGGTGCGCGCCCGGATAACTACTGCCCTATCTGCAGCGTACCGTCCTCTATCTGCCGTATAAGTTCTTCCACCTGATCCTTGGTCGTAGGGTTCGCCGCCGCGGCGCTCCGAAGCGTGCTTATCGCCATCGCCGCGTTGCCCGATTGATAGTATGCGGCGGCGAGCGTGAAATATGCCTGCGTATCGGTGGGGTTGGCTTCCACTTGTGCTTTGAATATTTCAACTATTTTGTCGTATCTGCCGCGCTGCGCGTAAGCGGAAACTATGCGCGGGTCTGTAGCTCCTCCCTTAGCCAACAGCTGATCCGCGAGTGCGTCGTCCTTGGCGGCTATCGCGCCCGCCGCATAGTAGATACGTGCTTCATTGAAATCCGGCGCAAGCTCGTATGCCGTCTTAAATGTCTGCAGAGCCGAAGGGAGATCGCCCTGCGCCGCCTGATTTTGTCCGAGTACGAAAAGTATCGTCTGCTTGCGCGGAGAGAGAAGGCGCGCGCGCTCAAACGCAGCAGTGGCATCGGCGTAGTCGCCGTAGGCATTGTAGACGGCGCCGAGAAATAGCGGGAAGCGCGCATCCTGCGGCGAGTCCTTCTCCTGCTGCGCCATTTGCGCGGTAGCGAGGTCAAAGAATTGCTGCCTTGTCGGTGTGTCAATGCCGGAGCTTGCGGCAACGCGCGACGCGATCTGGGCGAGCTGCTCGCGAGCTTCCTGCGTGCCGTAAGTGCCGTAAGAAACGGCTTCCTTGAAATAATTCAGGTTGTCGGAGGGCGAGAGCTGCTGCTGGATTGCTTGTATGAGCGCTCTGTTTTGCTCCAGTGCGCCCGCGTTGACCCACCACGCGCTCCCCCACACAAGAAAGAGAGCGGCCACGGCGATGAAAGGAGTGCTCCACTCGGGCATGGATGTCTTGGACAAGAGCCTCTCTCCATCGCGCGCAGCGCTCGCACGCCACGCTATGTAGCCTAGTATGGTCGCGAAGAGTATGTAGCTCGTTATGTTGTCAAAGACCGTAAGATTGTGCGCGAAATATCCGGCAAGTAGCCCCGTGAGAATGGCCTTCTCGCGCGCGTCAAAAGCGCCGCTCTTCCAGAGCGCCCAGAGCGCCGCGAGGAAGAGCGAGAGATACGCAAGAAGACCCAGAGTCCCGCCGGCTATCCACCAGTCAAAAATGCTGTTGTGGACGCGGTCAAACCACGGCTCCTGCGCATACATCCGCGGGTCATAATATTTGTCAAAAACGATAGCGTAATTCTCCTGCCCCCATCCGAGAATGGGACGCTCTTTTACGCCCTGCCACGCGATGCCCATGTTGAGGAAGCGGGCTTTTATCGTGGCGTCGGTCAGTGAAATGGAGGTGAGACGATCCAAAAAGCCGACGCTCTTGACGATGGAGGTATCGCGCGCCAGCCACAGTGAGCCCGCAAGCACAACGCCGAGGATATACACGCCCAAAATAGCGTAGCGGAGGCGCTTTGAAGCATCCGACGAGAAAGCATATATGAGGAGCGCAAGGGCTACCCCGCCAAAAAGGCCGAGCATGGTACCGCGTGTTCCGGTAAAAAGCAGGGAGAGGGTATAGAGCCCGATAACGAAACCGTAAAGAATAGAGAGCGGAAGTCGCCTGCCCATTCCACGCTCGCGCCACATCTGCGCCCAGAGCATCGCCGCGATGAATATGTGAAATAGCATGTAGACCGCGAGGTATATCGGATTGCCGAATGTCGCATCAATGCGCGCCGAGAGTCCTCCCCCTCCCCCCTGGCCGAGCGCGACATCGCCCGCGATTTGCAGGAAGCCATAGACGGCCAGAAAGGTCGCAACGCCAAGCGAGACCTGCAAGAGGCGTCGCCAGAGCTTTTCGGTGTTGAGAATGGACACGACGACGACGAAATACGCGAGAAGATGCGCAAGCGTAACCCAGCCGTCCATGCGCTCAAAGTTGCTCCAGAAGCTCTTGGAGGGGAGGACTCCGAGCGCGTCCGAGAGCGCGATGAGAAATACGAATATGGAGAACGCGCCGAGTACCCACGAACGGCGCGGGCGGTATTTGGGATTGACCAGCGCGAGTACGAGCCACGCGCCTGTCATTATCTCCACGATGAGTCGGAATGTGAAATTCTTTCCGGTTATATACGGGAAGAAAAGGTTATACAGAAAATGCGTCCCGTCGGCAATGATTAGGCACACAAAAGGGAGCGAGAACGCACCGAGGATGACGACCCAGCGCAGAGTCTTCTCCAGAGATGTCATGCGCGGCATTGTACCATAAGCTCCGTATGGCACGACAAGTTCCCTACTTCTGCTCGTGGTACTCCTCTTCCGTATTGACTTCCCATGCATCGTGTGGGTCGCTACCGGAGACGAGCGCCTCAACGACGGACATGGCCGCCAGCATGGAGTGGTCCTGATTGTTGTAGCGATGCATGCCGTTGCGGCCTATGAGAAAGAGGTTCTCAAAGCCGTCAAAGTAGTCGCGTACGGCCGGAAACTTATCGTATGAGCCGAAGTATCCCGGATACGCCTTGGGCTGGCGGATGACGGTACCGTCTAAGACCTGCCCTTCGTCGCACAATCCGAGGGAGCTTAGTTCGCGCGAGCCGAGCGCGACGAGCTCGTCGTCGCTCATATTCCAGAGCTCGTCGGACTCATTGCAGAAATATTCCAGACCGACCCACCCTTGGCTCGCATCCGCGAGAAGCAGTGGATGCCAGTTGTGGAATAGCTGGACGCGCCCCACGCGCACGCCGGATTCGTGTATGTACATCCATGTATCGCGTATGAGCTCGCCGCTCTTTTCGCGCGGCGGCTCCTTGAGCAGCAGACCGACGGTAAGGAAATCGCGGTACTGCAGACCTTCCGTTATCTCACTCACCTCGGCGGGTACAGGCGGCGCAAACATGCGGGCGAGGGAGCGGACATCGGTCGTTGAGAAGACATAGTCGCTCCTTAGGCTGCTCTCTTTTCCACCCTCACGCACGCGCACTCCCTTCAGGCTATTACCCGAATGCTCAATGCCCACGACCTCCGCGCCCATGCGCACCTCACCGCCGAGCTCCTGCACATGCTTCGCGACCGTCTCCCACATGAAGCCCGGCCCGTACGTCGGGTACAGAAATTGCTCTATGAGCGATGTCTCCACCTTCTTGCCCGAGAGAGGGCCGACCGCGAGCGCTTTCTTGGCGGCGTGTTGCACCGCTTTCATTATAGAAAGTCCTTTTATGCGCTGTGCGCCCCACTCCGCGCTAAGCTCCCGGCATGGGACGCCCCACACCTTCTCCGTGTACGATTTGAAGAAGGTGAGATACAGCTCCCTGCCGAATCGGTTGATGAAAAAATCTTCCAGCGTCTTCTCCGGTCTACGCGGCAAAAGCGCCGCCCATACGTAGGTGATGCCTATCTTCAATACCTTGACGGGGCCGAGCTTCCAGAGCGTGTCAAAGGAGAGCTCCACCGGATACGCATAGAAATTGCCGCCGTAGAGAATGCGCGTCTTCCGCGGACGCACATGCATGACATTTTCCCCGTCTTTTTCGCCCGCGCGCGGCAGCCCCTCTGTGAGCGCGCGGGTCGTGCGCTGATACGTGACGGAATCATGTTGACCCTCGGCTAGCTTCACGGGGAGCATCTTCGCCC
>JANLHO010000019.1 GCA_024654485.1 Patescibacteria group bacterium
GAATGGGATCTCGCTTTTCATTGTAACCCCGCGTACCAATTTGGACGATGCGGCAGTGTGGGTAAACATGCGCAAAAAACCGCGCCCGCGCCCCGAAGAAAAGAGAAGGAGCGGCAACGATACGACCGCCCCGATCATGAATGCCAAGAATAAGGCGGCGATCCCGTAGATCGGCCCAAGGAGCCACCCCATTCCGAGCGCTACTTTCGCGTCGCCGAGTCCCATCCACTTGCCTCCCGAAACCAACCAGAGTGCGAAAAGCGGTAGCGCTGTTAGCGGACCTCCCGCAAGATAGTACGGCCAGAAATAGGAAGTACTGCCAGCCAGAAAGACGGGACCCATTCCCGCAAGCGCCAACGCTGCAAATGCGTACACCCATGCGTCCGGAATGATAGTGTGTTTGATATCGTAGACGGCGATGGCTATCAATAATGCCGCGATCAGGCAAAATACGAGCTTGTACGAAATACTGAAAAGCGGCGCCCCTCCGATGCTCGCGAAGATAACTCCTGTGATAACCTCCACGAGCGGATACTGTACGGATATCGCGCTGCCGCATGCGCGGCAGCGGCCGCGCAGAGCTATCCATGAAATGACGGGGATATTGTCGTACCAATGAATAAGCGCCCCGCACGACATGCACTCGCTTCTGCCGCGTATGGACTTAGCCCCGCGTCGCAAAACCAGTACGTTGAGAAAACTACCGGTAATGAGGCCGAGGATACCGAGTGCTGCGGCTGCGAGCATCGCCACAGTATACCCGCACATCGGCGACACGCGGAAGGCGGTCTCCCGCATACAAACGACGAACCCGCGTCTTGCGCGGGTTCGTCATGCATCGGTTGTGAGAAGTGCTATGGGAGCACGTCGTAGCAAGCGACTCCCGCGTCGCCGCTGGTACATTCGTTTGCATCTTCTCCGTCAAAGTCCGCAGCACTGCCGCTGCAGATGTTGAGCGTCGCCACGGCGTCCGCATCGGAATCAAGCGCGCTGTGCCCGCTCGTCTCAAGACTCGTACCGATGTGGTAGCTGGAGCAGATGGCGCCGCCGGCGCTGGTGCTCAATCCCCTGTAGGTGTAGGACCCGGCCGTCGGATCAGTCGGAAGCGTGGAGATGTACCCTCCGTCTACAAGGGTAGTCGTGGAAAGTGTGGCGGGGTACTGGCTGTTTGAGTCGTAGTAAAGCTCAAGCGCCAGCTGAAGCTGCTTGATGTCGGAGAGCCTCCGTGCATCGCGACCCTTTTGTCGCGCGCTATTCAAGGATGCAAGCACAATGGACGAAAGAATTCCTATGATAGCAATGACCACGAGCAACTCTATCAAAGTAAAACCGCGCTGGTAAGATTTCTTCATGATATGAATATTATGCCTCTAAAGCCGTACTTGGTAATGCGTACAGGAATTGTATACCCTGCCACCGCGAGGACGCACTTGGGATGTGGATAACGTACTTGTTAACTTCTTATAAATCCCGCCATTGAGCCATACTCGGCGTGCACTAGAACGAGGACGCGATGTTGTATATCGGCAATAATACCGACGCCAGGAGGACCGCCACGCCGAGAGCAAGAAGTACGATTAGGAACGGCTCTATAAGGCCCACTAGTGTATCTATCGCGTTATTGACCTCGCGACGATAGAAGCGCGACATGGTCTCCAGTATCTTGCCCATGTTTCCCGTCTCCTCACCTATCTTTATCATGGCCACGACTATGCCCGGCATTTCGGGGTGTTTGCGCAGCGCATCCGAAAGCGGCATGCCTCCCTTGACGTCATTGGCGGCCTCCGCAAGAACGCGCTCGTAGGTCTTGTCGCCCACGACGGATCCGGTAATCTCAAGGCCCCGCAATACCTGGATGCCGCTCTTGAGCATCGTAGAAAGGTTGTCGGCTATGCGAGACAGGTAGATCTTCTTGTAGACGCCGCCTATCGCGGGAGTGTCCAGACGCGCGCGGGAAAGCACCTCACTGCCGCGCTGCGTGCGGCTGAATCTGTATAGGAACGCAACTCCGACGGCAAGCAATATTAGGAGCAGGATAAGATAGCGCGAGAAAAATGCCGAGATGCCTATCACTATCTTCGTGTATAGCGGGACGTCTTGCCCAACCTGATCCAGCATGTCCGCGAGCTGAGGGATGACAAGCGTCATCATTAGTATCATAACGATGGCGAACGTGAGTAGAATGAAAGCCGGATACACAAGGGCGTTCTTCGCCTTCTGGGTTATCTCATAGTTGCGATCAAGATAATCGGCAAGGAAAGAGAATGTTTCGTCCAGCTTGCCGGATTCTTCGCCCGCACGGACCATGTTGACGTAAAACGGAGAAAATACGTCGTGGTGACGCGCTAGCGCCGCCGATATGGATGAGCCGCTCTGAAGGTCGTTTGATATCTGCGTGAGTTTCTCTCCCAGCGCCGGCGTTCGCGCCTCCGCCGCCAAAAGCCGGAAGGCGCGGAGTGCGGAGACCTGCGCCTCAAAAAGCGTTGTGATCTGCCGCGAAAGCATGACAATGTCGGCGTTGGTGATGCGATCAAAAAGATTGATTCGCATCTCCAAAGGAGAGGAGCTCTGCGCCGGATCAATGCCGGATAGTACCAGCCCGCGGCGCTGCAGTGCCGCTATAGCAACGTCCATGTTGACTGCGTCTATCGTGCCCTGACGCTCGTTCCCCTCCTTATCCAGTGCCGTGTATTTGAAAAGACTCATACAGAGTGAACAGTGAACAGTGAACAGTGAACAGTCTCACAAAACATTCTCTGGTCTCTGGTCTCTGGTCTCTGGTCTCTCATAGGAGCTTCTGCAGGATATTAGGATTGAGAGAGTGTTCATACGCGGTCTCCGGCGTTATCTCGCCCCGTGCGACCAGCTCTGCCAGCGAGCGGTTCATGTCTATCATTCCCTCTCCCATGCCCGTTTCTATTACAGTCGGTATCTCGTGCGTGCGCTTCTCGCGGATAAGGTTGGAGACGGCCTTGTTATTGACCAGAAGCTCGTACGCCGGAATACGACCCCCGGATATGCGCGGCAGAAGGCGCTGCGAGAAAATGCCGGCAAGCGAGGCGGCTAGCTGTAGTCGTATCTGGTCCTGCTGCGAAGCGGGGAAGGTGTCTATTATGCGGTCTATCGTCTGTGCGGCGGTATTGGTGTGGAGCGTGGAAAAGACGAGGTGGCCCGTTTCAGCCGCCGTGACTGCCGCCGCCATCGTCTCCGGACCGCGCATCTCCCCGACAAGGAGCACGTCTATGTCTTCCCGAAACGCGGATTGCAGAGCGACCGAAAAGTCCTTGGTATCTATGCCGACCTCCCGCTGGTCTATCAGGGACTGCTTTGGTTCGTATATATATTCTATGGGGTCTTCTATCGTGACTATGTGCTCCATGCGTTCGGTGTTTATTAGCTCAAGAAGGGCCGCCAGCGTGGTGGTCTTTCCCTGTCCCACCGGTCCGACAACAAGGAAGAATCCCTGCTCTTTGCGCGCGAAGGATTGCAGTACGTCCGGCAAATTGAGCTCCGCAAGCGTTTGTATCGTCCTTGGTATAAGGCGCAGTGCTATTGCGACCGAACCGCGCTCAAAAAAGGCGTTCCCGCGGAAGCGGGAGCCGTCTTCGCTGTCATATGCGAAGTCTATCTCCTGCGACTCCAAGAAGCGCTTTTCCTGCTCCGGCTTCAGGAGCACTTTTACAAATCCGAGAGTATCCTCAGCCTGCAAGACGGGCTCCTTGAGCATTGGGGTGAGCTGCCCGGACACCCGTATGGTCGGATGGGCGCCGGTGGAGAGATGCAAGTCGGACGCCCCCTCGTGCGCAACGACGTTGACGTACTTTTTCATCAGTGAGGCGTAATCCATCATACCCACACACTAAATTTGCCGACATTCCGTGCCGAGGCAATACCCGAGCGCGCGGAACGCTGACTGTTGGTAATCATTTTCATGGAGTCTGTTTTGTTCATAAGAGAGGCATCGGCAAAATTAGTGTGCGGGCATATAGAAATCATATCAGGGCTGCTAATTAGCTCCTGATAGTAGCTGGTCTACTGTGTTGACAACTTCCGACGGTATCATGGTCGCCTTTACGATGTATGAATCCGTGCCGAGCGCGATCACTTTCGCTTTTTCTTCCTCGGAACTCTGATTGGTCAGGGCTATTTTCAACGCATTGGAGGCGAGCTTGGAGTCTTTGATCTCCTGCAGAAATGAAAGGCCGTCGCGCTCGGGCATCGTCAGGTCAAAAAGTATGGCGTTCGGTTCCAGTCCTTCGCGCAAGAATTTGAGCGCGTCGTCCGCGGAAATACATGCCTGCACGCTATATCCGCGCTGCGTGAACTTCGTCGTGTACATGTCCAGCAGGAACTTGTCATCATCAACGAGCATTACCGAGCGGGAATTGTTTGTGCTATCCATAGTTTATTGCTGTCAGGATTATTTATTACCGGCCTCCGGTGCCTTGTCCTCCGCATGTACTTCGCCGGCTGGCTCCATATCGCCGACCGAGAGCAATGTGGACAGCGTGTTTACCTCGGAGAACGGTATGCGTTTACTGAAAGCTTTTACAAGCGCATCCTCCTGCATGGTAAGCATACCCTGAGAGCGCGCCGCTGCCCATAGGCGGCTATCCACCGGATTGTCAAGAACTATTTTCTCTATCTCGGGAGACATCTCCAGAACTTCAAAGACGGCCATGCGCCCCTTGGTGCCGGTAGGGCACGTGGGCGTGCGCACCGCTTCGTACACTACCGAAGGAATCTCAAAACGATATTGCTCCGGCAAAGATTCAAGCTGGTGCTCTATCGCAGCGCGCGTACTCGCCGTCAATTCCATTTCTTTTTCGGCGCCGGGGCAGAACGTGCTCACGAGTCTTTGCGCGATGGAGCATATTAGGACCGGAGGTATAAGGTACGGCTCCACTCCCATGTCAACCAGGCGGGAAACAGTGCCGACTGCGTCGTTTGTGTGTATGGTGGAAAGTACCAGATGGCCGGTAAGCGCGGCCTGTATCGCGAGCTTTGCCGTCTCGGAGTCGCGTATCTCCCCCACCATGATTATGTCCGGATCCTGTCGCAGTGTCGTCCGCAAGCCGTTCGCAAAAGTATAGCCGATCTCCGGATGCACCTGCGATTGCATCACTCCGTCTACGTAATACTCTATCGGGTCTTCAAGCGAGAGGACGTTTTTGTGTTCACGGTCCATTTCCGTAAGCATGGAGTAGAGGGTGGTGGACTTTCCCGATCCCGTGGGGCCCGAGATGAGAATGAGGCCGTGCGGAGCCTTGATCGCTTTCCGCAGCAGATCTAGATTGCGTTGCGTGAGTCCTATCTTATCCAGAGAGATGAATCCCTGCTCGCGGTCAAGAATGCGGATAACGACTTTTTCTCCGTTGTAAGTGGGGAAAGTGGAGACGCGGAAGTCTATCTGCCGGCCGTCTATCTGCGCGGAGAAACGTCCGTCTTGCGGTTTGCGCATCTCATCAAGGCGTATGGAGGCCAGAACTTTTACGCGCGCTACCAGCGCACGGTGCGTGCTTAGCGGCAATACAACGCTCGTGTGCATCTCCCCGTCTACGCGATAGCGCACGCGCACGCCGGATTGCTGCGGCTCTATGTGTACGTCGGAGGCACGCCCGTCTACGGCGTAGCGAAGTATGGTGGAAACTATCTTGATGGTCGGAGCATCTTCCTGAATTGTGAGGCCTTTCCCTGATGAAAGGTCGCGCCCGATAGACGGATCTTCAATGTCCAGTGGCGCCGTTTCAATATCTCGCCCCTTCGTGGGGCTGGTTTTCTGTTCTGTCTCAAGCTCGGAGACGGCCTCGTTTACCTCCCCCGCAAGTCCGCGATACATGGAAAGTATGCGCTCAAAGTCCGGCTCGGATATCTGATACACCTTGAAAGGCGTGCCGCTGGTGCGTGTAATGAAGTTGAGCGCATCTACCGCATGGATATCCGTCGGGTCCACCATCCCCACTTCCAGAACGCCTTCCGCGATGGAGAGCGGCGCTATCCGATAGTGTATTGCCGATTCTTCCGGTATCAGCCGCAGGACGTCATAGGGTATCTTGCTGTCACCCAGATCCCTGATAGGGACATCTGTCGTGGCCGGAGATACGGATGCGGTAGCGTCTTGCGTAGGCATACCCGCACACTAATTTTGCCGACATTTCGTGCCGTAGCATATTGCTACGAGCGCGGAACGCTGACTGTTGATAATCATTTTCATGTAACTGGTTTTGTTCATAAGAGAGGCATCGGCAAAATTAGTGTGCGGGCATGCGCTAGCGGTTCGGACTGAATATTACTTCCGCTTGCGATGTGCCGACCGATACGCCCGACGATAGCGGCGCAAAAGGATCGGCCCTGCCCACAGGCTCGGGTACGATCTCCGTAGAGAAATCTGTCAGTGCGATGAAGGCCGGATCGGCGAATATGCTGCCCTCCAGCTTCACCGCGCGCAGCGCGAGGAGTGTCGCGACAAGATTCTGGTCGTCAGCATTCACCGTCGCATATGTAGACTGCGTCGTAAGAAGCGACGAAGAAGAAGGCGCGTCGTTGCCAGAAATACCCCACCATGCAAGCGCCACCACTGCGACAACGCCTACGATTATTATCAGTTTGTGATGAATAAGAAAATTCATATTATAGATCACTTGAGCCAGTAGGTGCGCAGCGTGACATCGTATTGATAGACAGGTGCGAATGCTCCCCCCGCCGAAGCCGTTTGGGACGTGCCTCCCGCTGCCAATGAAAGTGACGTGATCTCCACTATCCTGAGGCTCGCTTCCAGATCGGCCAGGAACTGAAGGAAGTTATCGTATGTACCGTTCGTGGAGAATTTTAGCGTGAGTGAATCGTACTTTTTGCCTGAACCTCCTATGGCGCTTATGGGGGTGGACGCCGAGGAAACATTTGAGGGAGTGGAGGTGTAGACATTTTCAAGTGCGAGCCCATGGCGTCTTGCAAGGTTGTCCAGATCAAGTATGAGGCCGATGTTGTTGACATGGTCAGGAAGCATGCCTTGGAGACGGGCAAGGTCTTGCGGGTCAAATGAATTGTATCGGGATAGAAGCGTCTGCTTGAGCTGCTGCAGTTCCGTCGCTTTGGCCAAAGCGGAGTTGTACTGTCCTATCTGGTCACGTGTCGCCTGCAGTGAGTCGTAAGTGGGCTTTGTGTAGAAGAAGAACATTCCGCCCGCCAATACCAGTCCTGTAAGTGCAAATAGTATGCGCATACTATTGTTGTTGTGCGCTCCCGTCCGAGGGGGCGGCATTTTGAGCCGACGGGTCGCCGAACGGCGAGTTCAAGGTGCTTGCGGGTACTTGAGGCTGGACTTCCGGAACGACGGCATCATTGGATACGACTCCGGATACCAGTGTTGCGAAATTCACCGCAGTGGGATTGATGTGCGCGGTCACATCAAAACGCACGCCATTTGGCTGACGAGATATGTTGGAAAAGATGGGGCCGGTGATCACGCCGTTCTTGCTGAAAAGGTCGTCCTGCAGCGCTATGGAATTCACGCTCTGTGCCAATCCCTGCATTTTGACTGTGATGTTCTGAGAGTCCAATTCTTCATAATTGAGGGACTGGAACGACACCGTCTGCAGAGTAGACGCTCCGAGAGCCGAGAAGAAAACCGTCGGTGCGATGTGCACGCGCAATATGGCATCTGCCGCGTGCATTCGGTCATCAAGGCGCGTCAGCTGCTGTATAAGAGAAGGCTGGAACGCTTCTTCCGCCCGCTTAAGCTCGGCTAGCTTGGAATTTTGTTGGGTCTGCAAAAGTTGCCCGTAAAGCAGGACGCCCACCGCGAGCGCAGCCGATGCGACCACCAGCACTATAGCGCCCACAAGCAGGAGATCGTCAAGCCCGCTGCGTCTCTTGCGCGACACCGGGGCGATCGTGTCGCGCGGAATGAATGTGCCCGGGTTTGTTGATTCCATATGTTATCTGTTCTTGAGCTTGCGCATTGCGACACCGACTGCGACTGCGAATCCCGGGCCTATCTGGCGCAAAACCTCTTCAAGAAAAGCAGGGGCCTCGGTGCGTGAGAACGGATCCGCGATCTCGACTTCGGCCGAAAGCGCCCTGTGTGCCGGATCGGAAATTCCGGGAAGCGAGGCGCCGCCGCCCGCCAAAACCACTCGCGACACGTTCTTGTTGTATCGCTGCCCGTAACTCAATAGTACCCGATTGACTTCCGAAAACACACGACCGAGTGTGGATAGGATGGAGCTTTGTATGCGGTCGTTCTCGTCGGGCCCGAATGCAGTGGAAGCTACGAGGCCGTGTTCGCGCTTCACGCGCTCCGCTTTATCAAACTCCCATCCGAGCGAACGCGCCAAGTGTTCCGTCATCTGCTGACCGCCTATTGAGATGAGGTGGGATACGCGCACTACCCCTTTCTCCACAACGTACATTTTCGTGGTGGACGCGCCGAGGTCCACGACGAGGATGGGTGCGATACCGTGCCCCAGAGAGGAGCGCACCGCACTGAATATCTCTATCTCGTAGAACTCTATTGAGAGTCCTGCGTCTTCGGCTATGGTCTTGTAGGAATTGAGGACTTCGTTGTGGATGGCGACCAGTAGCACCTCCTGGCTTTTTGCCTGCACGGGCGTCTCCTTATTGAGCTCGTCAAAAGCGCTCTTCTCCCCTTCGTCGCGCGGGATAATGAACCAATCCAGCGTTACCTCGCTCACCGGTACGGGTATGTATTTTCTCGCCTCAATGGGTATCATCCGCTTGAGTTGCTCGGGATTGACGCTCGGTACGGAGAGGACGGATACGAGACTTGAGGAAAAAGGGATGGAAAGTCCGCCTCCGCGCGCCGTCACGTTGGCCTCGCGCATGACATCCTTCATAGCCTCGGCTATTTTTTCCGGCGGGAGCTTTACGGCCTTGCCGACCGGCTGATTGGCATACGGACCTAACGCTATCTCGCCGTATGTTTCCAATATAGCCGCGCCGCGCGAAGCGCGAAGCTGAATTATCTTGGCGCTGGAGCTTCCGATATCAATACCGAGCACGCTCGCCTCCGAGCGTTTGCCGATACCCTTAAAAATGTCCCCAAAAGAGAACTTCATGGGTGCAATTGTATCACGCTAAACTATGATATTTTGTCTATCTTCGCGGCGAGGATGAAATCATTTTCCGAAAGTCCTTTGATGGCGTGGGTGGTGAGCTCCACGACCGCCTTGCTCCAAGATATCTGGAGGTCGGGATGGTGGTCTTCTGCTTTCGCTATCTCAGCGACCTTCTCGGCGAAGACGAAAGCATCGGCAAAGTGCCCGAATTTGAATTCTTTTGATATCCAGCGGGTGTCTCCGCTCAATGTCCAGCCGTCTAGCTGCTTCATGAGCTCCGTGGCCTCATCCCTCGTAAGGGGCGCTACCCCGCCTTCGCACGGAACGCATTTTTTCTTCGCAAGCTCGGTCATTGCATCATTATACACATGCACGAGAATTCCGACACACACAGGCGTGCATGCGCCATCTTTGAATTATCCGGATTATCTGAAATGTCCCTATTTTCTCACGACCGTAAGAAAATAGGGACACTTCACTCTACAGATGCCGACACGGGCATATCGTGAGATATAGTGAATTCATGCATCGTATGTTTTCTCGGATGAAGGATGCGGTAGATGCCGTGATTGATGCGATATTGCCGCCACGTGCGCGCAGTGCGCGCACCAAGGCGCGGAGAGCGGAGGACATCCCTCTGGAGCCGACAGCGCACGAGCTCCTCGGAGCGCGCATCACCACACTGATGGATTACCGCGACACGGCGGTGCAGGACCTGATCCGCTCGCTCAAGTACGACGGCTCCAAGCACGCTGCGCATCTTGCCGCGGCGCTCCTCGCGGATTATCTGCGCGAGGAGATGGCGAGCGAGAAGCTATACTCGGAGCGCGCAATACTGCTCGTGCCCGTCCCTCTCCACAGCGCGCGCAAGCGCGAGCGCGGGTTCAATCAGATAGCTCTCGTACTGCATGCTCTTCCGGAGGAATTCCGCAACGGCACGCACGCTACCCTCTCACCCGCGATGCTCACCCGCTCGCGCGCGACGAAGGCGCAGACCAAGCTTCCGCGCTCGGAGCGTCTATCCAACGTTGCCGGCGCTTTCGCCCTCGCAAAGAAGGCCCGCCCGCCGAAGCGCACGCATGTATTTCTGATAGACGACGTCACGACGACGGGTGCCACACTGGTCAACGCCGCGACTCCCCTCAAACGCGCCGGAGCCGAGGTCACCCTGCTTGCCCTCGCGAGGGCTTAGGTCAGCGGCGTTTCCAGTCGCGAATCTCAAGCTTCCCCCGACCCGCGTCTTTTATGGTCAGCTTCTGCTTTTCCCGCCAACCGTATTTCTTTATAAAAGGCTTGGGAATGACGATCGCGTAGCTTGCCTTGGATATCTTTATGAGCTTCCTCTCGGCCATATATGAAAAGTATATACCCATGTATATACATGGGTATATACTTTTCCCCTGCTCGCGCAAGGGCACTTCAATCTGTATACTGGCCTGACCGTGGAGAGGTGCCATCGGCCCAAGGCCGACCAGCCTAGGGCTGGGAGTGGGAGTATGTATTACGTGTACACCCTAAGGAGCGAGAAGGACAACAGTCTTTATAAGGGGTCTATCGGTAACCTCAAAAGGCGTGTCAGGGAGCATAACGCCGGGGGCTCTACTTTTACGAGGGCTCACAGACCATGGAAATTGGTATATTATGAGGCGTTCCTGAATAGAGAGGATGCGCGACGTGAAGAGTTGTTCTTGAAATCCGGAAAGGGTAAGGAGCGCATAAAATACCTTTTGAAAGAGTAGTACGGAGAGGTGCCAGAGTGGTCGAATGGAGCACACTGCTAATGTGTTGAGCGGGAAACCGTTCCGAGGGTTCGAATCCCTCCCTCTCCGCCTTCGGTCGCCGAAGTTCGGCTTCGGCGGACGCAGTACGCTAGCGTAAGGACATCAACTACTTCGTGAAATAATTTTATGCCTAACAA
>JANLHO010000022.1 GCA_024654485.1 Patescibacteria group bacterium
GAGCGGTCGTGGGTGTCCTCTTTGGTCGTCGGATCAAATATCGGTGAGGGGAGCTTCTGATTCTTCTTCATGCCGTCGGGCAGAGTTACATCGCCGAAACGCCTCTCGCCTGCAGAGTACCGCGTCCATATGGCGGTGTCGGTAACGCCGGTCAAGTAGCCGCGCATCACGGCCTCTATCGGCACGGTCTTATACTTTTTGGCGACGGTTACGTTGGGGTCGGGAGTCGCTATAACCTGATTCGGCACTATGTCGCGCGTCTTTTCAAACCACCACGCGCTCACCTGATTCAGAACCTGCCCCTTGTGCGGGATGTGTGCGATTATTCTGTCAAAAGACGAATGCCGGTCTGTGGCGACGAGTATGAGCCGGTCGGGTTGTATATAAATGTCGCGCACTTTGCCGACTTTTTTTGCCCCCAAGGAGGAGAAATTCGTTTCTGTGAGTACTTCTGTCATAATTAATTATACCTTGCAGTGGATACTTGTCAACTTATTCGCCTGGAGGGCCTAGGATTATGTCGGACGGCTCAAATACGACCTGCCGCTCCCCTTCCTCCACCACGCCGAGTATGGTTAGGTCGTACCCCGCGCTTTTGCCGAGCGCAACGACGCGCTCCACCTCGGATTGCGGTACGAAGATATAGTATCCCACTCCCCAGTTGAATGTCTTGAGGCAGTCGCCTATCGGGATGCCAAGCCCTTCGTGGTAGTAGCGGAAAAGCTCCGGCACTTCCGGCCAATCCCGTATACGGTACGTGAAGGGCCGCTTGTCAAAAGCAATCTTCCCCACGCCGTCGCCCGTGCCCGGCAAAAGTGCGTGTATATCCACGCCGCCTTCCAGAAGCGCCTCCACGAGCGCCACGTACGAGCGCGCGGGCTTGAGCGCCTCTTCGCCCAGTGTCTTGCCGCCTGCGAGCTTCGTCAAAAATTGCTCCGGCATCTCCAGCGCCTTTTGTATAACCAGCGAAACTCCGTTGGCGTGCAGTCCCGTGGAAGGAGCGCCGATGACGACGTCTCCGGCGGCGAGACCCCTGCCGGTGACAAGCCGAGACGCGGGTGCCACGATTCCTGTCACCGAGCCGCTCAAAGTCGCTATCTGCTTCACCGGCGGCTCCGGCCTCACGATGTAGCGCACGCTTGCGCTCTCGCCCGCCGGGAGCGCCATGCCTACCTCCTCGCATACTTTTAGGAATCCGCTCGCGAGGTCTTTCGCGCGACGCTCGTCCGCATACCATTCGCTGCCGCTAGCCTCCAGCTGGTCGGTAAAAACTACCGGCAGGGCGCCTTGCGCGATGACGTCGTTGACCACGATGAGCGCTGTGTCTATCGCTATAGCGTCGTAGTGGCTCTTCCCCGTCTTCTCGTACATCCACTCCGCTATCCAGTTCTTGTTGCCCAAGTCTTCCTGCGTCTTGCACCATATATGCTTCTCGCTACCGCGATACTCAAACACCGCGCCGTGCGCGTGCGTCGCGTCTTCGTTGACGTATACGCCCCGCTTATTGGGGAATTTCAATGTTTTCCTCCCCGCTTCCACCATCGCCATCTTAAAAGGCTCCATGGTCGTGTAATCCACTCCGGCCTTCGCGTACGCGCTCTTCTCGCTCATATGAGGCCCTTGTCTTTCAGATATTTCTCAAATCCTTTTTCCTGCAGCTCGGCATCTTTCGCCTTTATATCTTTCGCCATTTTCGCCTTGTACTCCGCGACCTTCGCGCGCACGGCTTCGTCGCCCGCGCCGATCATCTGCGCGGCAAGTATGCCCGCATTCTTCGCCCCGCCTATGCCGACGGTCGCGACGGGGATGCCCGGCGGCATCTGCACGGTGGAAAAAAGCGCGTCCACGCCCGCAGCCCCCATTTTCGCGGAGGCGAGCGGCACGCCGATGACGGGAAGCGCGGTGTGCGCGGCGACGACACCCGCGAGGTGCGCGGCTCCTCCCGCGCCGCAGATGAAGACCTTGTATCCCGCCCCCTCGCTCTTTTGGACGTACGATACGACCTCCTCCGGCGTACGGTGCGCCGAGAGCGTATGCACCTCACTGCCGATTCCGAGATCCGCAAGAACTTTTGCCGCGTCCTGCATGACGGATAGGTCCGAATCCGAGCCCATAAGTATGCCGACGAGTGCTTTTGTATCCATACGAGTCATTATAGCTTTTTTATAATACCTATCATCTCCGAGAGGCTGTGAATGAGATAGTCGGGCTCGGCTGCGCGGAGCCGCCGCTCGGAGTAGTAGCCGCCCGTTATGGCGACCGATGTGATACCCGCGCGTTTGCCAGCTTCCGTCTCTTCCGGGGAGTCCCCTATTATTAGAATCTCGCTCTTCTTGTAGGGCGAGCGCTTCACCAAGTCTACCAGTTTGTCGGCCTTGTTCTTGCGCGCCATCGTGGCGTGCATGTCGTTGGTGATGACGCGGGAAAAGTATTTCTTGAAACGAAGCCGCTCAAGCTGCATCTCCAGCCCCTCTTTGGTGTGATTGCTCAATATCATCGCCTCAATACCCCTACCCTCAATGAAATCCAAGAGCTCGCGCGCTCCGCTTCGCGTGCGTACTTTCGCCACCCGCGGCTCGTAGACGGAGTGAAAGAGCTTCTGCACGTTCTTCGCTTCCCTCTCTATCTCCTCCTTGCTGAAACCGAGTGCGACGAAAAAGTCCTTGACCGGCATCGTAAAGGTCTCGCGATATTGCGCCACCGTCAGGGGTTTCCGGCCGGTACTTTTCAGGATGTGGTTGTCTATGTCCACGGTGGCCTGCGTGTCGGCTATCAGGACCCCGTTCCAGTCAAATACGACGAGCTTTATCATGCGGTGAAATAGTTGACGGCGTTTTTAAATATCTGTAGCCCCGGACCCTCGTGCGGGATGTCCAGTCCTGCTCGCAGATAAGATTCGCGAAGCGCCGTCCAGTGCGGGAGCTGCGTGAAAGATACGGCACGCTCCGGATGAGGCATCAGCCCCAAGACGCGCCCGCCGTGCGCGCTAACGCCCGCGATGTCCTCAAGCGAGCCGTTGGGATTGTACGGAAGCTCAAAATACTCGCTCGTCTCCCCGCGCACATAGCGCAGCGCGACAGCACGGCTATCCCACAGCTCTTTCAGAAGCTCCGGCGGCGCGTAGAATTTCCCCTCGCCGTGCGCGATGGGCACGCTGAATCGCGTCATGTCTTTGAGCCAAGGACTGTCATTTTGCACTTCAATATCCACCCAGCGGCACGAGTATCGCGCGCTGTCATTGGCGATCAGGGCCCCCGGCAAAATATCCGCGCTCGTAAGTATCTGGAAACCGTTGCATATGCCGGCCATCAGAGTGTCGCGCTCCAAGAATGCCTTGAGCGCATCGCCGAGATGCTGCTTGAGCTTGTTGCCGTACGCCTTGCCTCCCCCGGTGTCGTCGCCGTAGGAGAAGCCGCCGGGGACCACGGCTATCTGCGCTTTTTTGAGGAGCGACGGCCGCGAGATAACGTCGTTGATGTGGATTATATCGGCACTCGCTCCGGCTATCTCAAAGGCCGTCTTGGTCTCGTCCTCGGTATTGAGCCCGTAACCCGAAAATATCAAAACATGGGGTTTTGATTTTCCGGAGCTTGTAGTTTGTAGCTTGTAGCTTGTAGTCATACGTCTACCAGTTCTTGAAATATGAATTGTAGGAGTCGGAAAGCGCGGGGATGGATAATTCCAGCCGCTGGTCCGGAAGTTTGATGGAGAGATTTTCGCCGCCCGCCTGCCCTATTCGTGCAAAGTGGAGTCCTTTGCACAGGCGCTCAAATCCTTTCTCATTTCCTTCGCGGACGGAGACGAGTACGCGTCCCTGGCTTTCGGAAAACAGGATGCTCTCCGCCTGCTTGGCGCTGCCCGGGATTTTGGAAACGTCTACGCTCGCTCCCATCTGCCCGGCTATGCAGCCTCTTGCAAGCGCGACCGCAAGCCCTCCGCGCCCGACGCTCGCAGCAGAGGCGACAAGACCGGAGCGTATCGCCTTCGCGAGGGCGCGGTACGCTTTCGCATTCTTTTTGGTATCCACAGCAGGCACTTCCCCTCCGGCGACCCTTAGCATGGCGAGATATTCCGAAGCCCCCATCTCGTCGCGCGTCTCTCCCACCAAGTAGAGCGCGTCGCCCGCGCGCTTCAGATCAATCGTCATAGCCTGCGCGACGTCGTGGATGACTCCGATGGCGGATATCAGGAGCGTCGGCAAAGCGGCGATGTGCACCGGCTTACCATCGGCATCAAACCCCTTGAAATCGTTGTGCATGGAATCTTTGCCGGAAATAAAAGGCGTCCCGTAGCGAACAGCCGTGTCGTAGCAGGCCTTTGCCGCCTGCTTCAGCTCATACAGCCTCTCCGGCTTCTCCGATGAAGACCAGCAGAAATTGTCCAGTATGGCGAGTCCGCCTTCTTTTGGGTCAAGAGAGGCGCCCGCGCACACGGCATTTCGCACCGCCGTATCTATCGCAGCGGCGGCCATTGCATAAGTATCTATCTGCGAATACCAAGGGCAGTACCCGTGTGAAAGAACGATGCCCTTATGCGAGCCGTGTACGGGCCGCATAACGCCGGCATCGGCATTGACGCGCCCTTTTCCGTGCAGCGGCTTCGTCACCGAGGTCCCCTGCACTTCGTGGTCGTACTGCTGCGAGATAAACGAGATGGAGCCGACATTCGGCCGCGCCAATAACTTCAACACATCGGCTTGTAACCGCCCTGCGTCCGCCGCCCCCCGTTTTCCGTACACTGTTCTCTGCCCACTGCTCCCCGGCTTCTTGCTCTTTCGCTTCTCTATGGGGCGCCCTTCGTGCAGAAAATCCAGCTTCACATCCATCACTTTCTTTCTGTCGTATCGCACGACGCATCTCCCCGAGCGCGTAAAATTCCCGATGCGCGTCGCCTCTACGCCGTGCCTCTCGCATATCTTTTTGAAAGCCGGCCATTTGCTTTTTGGCACTGCGAGCGTCATGCGCTCCTGCGATTCCGATATCCATATCTGCCACGGTGCAAGCCCCGGATATTTGAGAGGAACTTTTTTGATATCCACTTCGCACCCGCCGCTCTCGCGCGCCATCTCGCCCACGGAGCCGGAGAGGCCGCCCGCGCCGTTGTCGGTGATGGAATTGTAGAGGCCTTGGTCGCGCGCCTCGCGGATGAGCGCGTCGGCGAATTTCTTCTGCGTTATGGGATCGCCTATCTGTACGGCTGTGGCGGGCGATCCTTTTGAAAGAGACTCCGATGAGAAGGTCGCGCCGTGGATGCCGTCCAGTCCCACGCGCCCGCCGAGCATTATGATGTAGTCTCCTACCTTTGCCCTTTTTTCATAGAGCTTGCGTGGCCTGCCCCGTGAGCCCGCAGGGCTTTTACGGGGGATGAGTCCGACAGTGCCACCGAAGACCAGCGGCTTGCCGCGGAAGCTGTCGTCTACCGCGACGAATCCAAGTGGCGTCGGGATACCGCTCTGGTTGCCGCCGACGTTTATCCCCTTTACGACGCCTTCCAGTATCCGGCGCGGCGAGAGCATCGGATGCTTGCGCTCTTTGCCTTGCCCTTCCGAAGCCTTCGGCGAAGGGGGGTCGCGATACAATACGCGCTCGTCATTCGGCTCTCCGACGCAAAAGCCGTAGGTATTGGCAATCGGCTTTGCCCCCAGCCCGAATCCCAAGCAGTCGCGGTTCACGCCACCTATCGCCGTTACGGAACCGCCGAAGGGGTCCAGCGCCGAAGGCGCGTTGTGCGTTTCCACTTTGTGCGTTACGAGGTACTCATCGTCAAAGCGGATGGCCCCCGAGTTGTCCTTGAAGACCGAGACGCAAAAATCATCTGTTTTCTGTTTTCTGTTTTCTGTTTGCTGTTCTCGTATCTTTGCCGTCGCGCCTTTTATGTATCGGCGGTATATCCCCTCTTTTATCTCATCCAGCGGATCGCTGAATATGGTGTGCTTGCAGTGTTCCGACCAGGTCTGCGCCAGGGCTTCCAGCTCTATGTCGGTCGGGCTCCTTCCCTCTTTTTCAAAATACTTCCGTATGACCTTCATCTGCTTGAGCGAGAGTGCGAGGGGGCCGCGGGGAACGCCATTGCTTCCGGATATGCCTTCCAATCCTATGCGCTCAAGCTCCTCATCGCTCATCTGCAGATCTACGGTCTCCGCGGCGATGCTCCCGTGCAGCTCCACGCGCGGTGCGATGATTGGTAGCTCCGCACCACGCGGATAAATGTGCGCTCTCTCTATGAGCGGGTTGTGTATCTCCGACGCCATCCGCTCCGCCTCCGCGCCGTCTATATCGCCGTCAAGAAAGATGTAGAACGAGGAATATACGGCTTCGCCCGCTTTGAATGCTCTGTCCGTCTTGTCCTCAATGGTCTCACGCGCGGTATGTCCGACATTGTCGGTAACCCCCGGCAGATACCCGATCTCTATGACGTGCGTGTACGAGCTCGGCGCGGGCACGGTATCAAGAGAGAAATGCTCTGTGAGAGGATTGGTGAGCGCCTCAGCGACGAGCTTCAGTTCTTCTTCGGAGAGCTTGGCGGAGACTGTATACGCCTGAACGACGAAAGCGGCTCGCAAGCCGCTGGAGGGAAATACGCTCTGGAGGTGTCGGAGGTAGTTGCCCGCCCTCGCGTCGGGTATCTTCGGAGCAACCGCAATCCTATGCAACATACCCCACAATACTAGCACCAAGACCGAAAATCAAGCCCGCATACCAACCTTCGCATTGTTGCTTTCTGCGAACATTTTCGGCTACACTGGCATGTTCGCAAGGAGTAATCTTATTTTATGGATCATAATACGCTGGCGACCAATGAAGCTATGTGGGGGTTGGGGTGTGGGCAAGCATGATGACTTTATGCAAAAACGCAAGAAAGAGAGCATTATGCTCCCGCGACTTCTGAAAAAGATTGCTCCAAGAATAGGGGCGAGCGTCCTAATAGAGCCGGAGTGGGGTGTGGCCGGCCGGATACGCTTCCCCGCCAAAGGCGGGTCCGTCTCGGGCGGAAAAGACAGCCCTTCCGGCAAGCTCGGGGCAAGCAGGTACTCATATTTCCGGTACAACACTCTGGACCTGAATCCAGTGGGCGCATCCGACGTCGCCAAAGACAAAGACTACGCCGCCTTTTTCATGCGCGCTCTCGGCTACCCCGCCGTGCGCGGCAAGGCCTTTTTCTCCGACGACTGGTGCGAGACTATTCAATCAGAGCGCGATGCGAAGGCGGCGGCGCGCTACGCGCGCCGCCGCTACCCTGTGGTCGTCAAACCAAACTCCGGTAGCCAAGGTGGCGACATACACGTCGTGCACAACGAGCGCGAACTTCTGCAGGCCGCGAAGCGCATATTCAAGCGCGACCGCATCATGCTCGTCCAGCCGCAGCTCAAGGGCCGCGATTACAGGCTCGTCGTACTGGACGACGAGGTGATATCCGCGTACGAGCGTATCCCCCTCTCGGTAGTCGGCGACGGCCGTTCCACTATTCTGCAACTACTCAAAAAGAAGCAGCGCGCGTTTGATAAAGACAAGCGCGACACGCGCATCAAGCTCGCCGACCCGCGCATCCGCGCCAAGCTTGTACGGCAAGGCCTCGCCTTGCCGTACAAGCCGGACAAAGGAGAGCGTGTTTTCCTTCTGGACAACGCCAATCTCTCATCCGGAGGCGATGCGGTGGACATAACCCGTGAGCTCCACCCCGCATGGAAAAAGCTCGCGGTAAAGCTCACCCGCGATATGAATCTCCGCCTTGCGGGCGTAGACATCATGACCGGAAGCGACATCACAAAACCGCCCAAGGCCTACCACATTCTGGAAATAAACGCCGCCCCCGGCTTGGACCACTACGTCAAAGGCGGAAAAACCCAGCAAAAGATAGTTGAGAACCTTTACCTCAAAGTCCTCCGACATATCGCACAATAACGCGTTTGAATTGCGAAGGACTGGGCTATACTTGTTGGGATATGCCCGAAACATTTCCGAAATCACCTTTCCGCGACAGAGAAGAAGATCCGGAACAAGAACTTATTTCCGAGGAAATTAAGTCCGTCCTCGGTATCTTTGAGCTGACACGCCGTCTGCGTGCTAAGGTTCCGGAGGATCCAAACGATGTGGATAAAACACGCGATAACATAACGGAATCTGCGGGCGATAAAACTGCGATGACAGCATATCTGATGCACTACTTTTACCCGCTTGTGGAAAAGGAGGGTGCGGACCTCAATTACGAACGCACTCTTGACATGGTTCTCTCACATAATATCGGGGCAATAGACAAGAGAATTTCCATGCCTGGCGTTCAGCAGACGCTTGAACAGAGACGTGAAGAGGTTGTCAGCACTGCGAAGATTTTCGGAAACCTTCCGCAACGCAACGCTTTCAACAAGACGCTTTTTAATGCATACGCAGAATATCTGGGACGGGAAACGCGAGAAGCGCGATTCACACGCGCGCTCAATGGTCTGGAAACCATGCTCTACGTGCTCTCCCGTCCCCCACATCTGCGCGCACAACTGGTAGGAGGTAAAGGATACGCAATAGAGGATTATCGCGAACGAATTGAGCCATTTTGTCGGGAATTCCCTCCTGTCCAAAAGTTCTACACACGCATAGAACGTATATTCCACGGCAAAGGCTATTTCGCGCCTTCAAGGGTCTACGAAAATAGTGTTATGCGACCTGATGTAGCGCGCAATACTTTTGTTTCCAGCGCACCCGAATTCGGAAATCCAGATACTGTGGACGTTGACGAAGAGAACGAACGTCTTCTTAATCTACAACGTCTAAAGCGGCAATTGCTCTTCGGGCAGGACCTTAAACCCGCAGAGGAACACAACGACACGGTAACCGAACACGTCGCTACGCTTCTGTTTCTTGAGCGATATTTTTTGCCGATTGCAAAAAGCGACCCTAGGCAATCCCGCAAAGATTTGCTTTCTCTCTTTGAGAGTGCCGCCATGATTTTAAGCCATGATATGCCTGAGGCTATCGAGGGAGATATAGCCACGCATCTAAAAACCGAGGCCAACGCCGTGTCCGAGTGGGACGTAGCCACGGAAATAGCGGCTGAGTTTGCACCTCGCGCAGGAGGATTCAATGATGAATTCTGGAGATACTTGGAAAAATACGAGCTCGACAGGGCAAGGCCGCCATTCGTAGGAAACTCGTGGTTCGTGAAGGTTCTCGATGTGCTTGAAGCTCAGTTCTATATTTTTGATAGGGAAACACGGAACAAGTTATCGCGTATGCATGTATTGCCCAGAGAGGAAGTTCGCGGTAGATACGAGAAAATGCTGGAACAATTTCCCATATTGAAAGACCACTTTGACGCTCTGGAACAAAAGTTCTTCGAAGAAGGGCTGCCCTGATTACGATCAACGCTCCAAATCCACCCAACGATACTTTATGCCATTCCACTCGCGCTCCTCTTCAAATACTTTTTTCGTAAATTCCTTTTCATACGGCGGGAAGAAGGTATCGGCTTCCGGTGCATCGTCCACGAGGGTGAGGTAGAGTTTGTCTATGTGCGGCAAAGCCTGCTCGTATATCTGCGCACCTCCGCCGATGTGTACCTCCTCCGCATCAAGCGCCCTCCCCTTCTCCAGCGCCTCCTCCAGCGAGCCTACGACCACCACCCCCGGCACGGCAAGGCGACGCCTTGCCGTGCTCGGCTCGCGGGTGACGACGATGTTGGTGCGCTCCGGCAGTGGCTTGCCAAGGTAGCCGAGGATGGATTCAAATGTCTTGCGCCCCATTATGACGGGGTGGCCTTTGGTAATCGCTTTGAAGCGCTTGAGATCGTCTGGTATGTGCCACAGAAGCTTGCCCCCTTTCCCCAGCTCACGATTTTTCCCAATGGCGACTACCGCCGCAACCGTAACATCTTTCCGGTCCGGTCCGATCTTCTGATTTCTCAGTTTCCTGCATTCAGGGCATGGCTGCCTCTTGCGATGCTGAGAACAGCGCGACATATCCTCCATCATTTCAGTATATCGCACTCAAGGGGCCCATGAGATGACACCTAAGAACCCATGAGATATCATCTCATGGGTTCAGTCCCGCGTTGCGATAGTAGCGTTGCGAATCCCGCAACATGCGAGAGAACGGCGTTCTGTCCACGGTCTCGAAACCATCACGAGAAAGGATTGCGTCCGGTATGCCCCGAGCGTAACTTTTAAGGCTTGAATAAGGATACGTGATAAGTCTGCTCTCAAGTTCGGACATATTCCTGACTCGTCCAGATTTCCAGTCGGGCTCGTACAGCTCTGCCGGATTGCAATGAATGTAGTGGAGAACTTGCTGGAAGTAGTCGTCCGTGGCGATATGTTTCGAGCGAAAGGGTTTTGTAAACAGGTTACCTGTGCGTTCATGACGTGCATTGAAATACATCGTGTACGCTATGCCGAGCCTGCGCATGAACGCGGATATCCCCCCCTCAACGACTTCCTTTAGAAGAAGGTGGAAGTGGTTCGGCATAAGACTATATGCACCAATCGCCACAATTTGATTTCCTCTATCTCTCGTGAGTACCCGCGTCAATGCGGGCTTCTCAATCTCAAACAGTTTCACCGGCCTTGATCCGTTCGCAAGATATAGAGCCATCAGAAAACGGTCACTGTCGCGTTCGTCCTGAAATACCTGGCGCTTATCAATCCCGCGATTGTAGCAGTGATACCACTCATCTATCGAGAACGGCTCGCGATTTGACATTCACCCACAATACCATGAGATGACATCTCATGGTATTGGCTTGCGGGGATGTTGGATACAATGCGACGATGCAGACGTACGAAGTGGAGGTGAAATCACTACTTGGAGGACCGGAGCGCGCGGAGGAATTGCGTCGCGCGATGAAGGCGGCGGATCCTTCATGCGCCCTCGTGGCCGTGGGTCGGCAGCTCAATCACTATTTTGAGCCATCCGCCGCGCACAATGTGGAGAAAACCCCCATAGAGCGCCTGCGGGAGAAAGCCGCACCGAAGCTGCCCGAGGCGGCTTCTGAGCGGCTTGCCGACCTCGCGGACAAAGCGACAAGCTACTCGGTACGCACGCGCCTTATTGAGAATGGCGACGACAAGCACGTGCTGCTCATCGTCAAGGCGACTGTCGGCGACGACAGCAGCGAGAACGGCGTCGCCCGCATGGAGTTTGAGGAGGAGGTGTTTCTACCGCTGCAGGAGCTGGACGACCTGGTAATGTCCTCCGGATTCAAGTATCAGGCAAAATGGTCGCGCCAGCGGGAAGAATACGTCTGCCGCGGCACCAACGTAACGCTGGACAAAAACGCCGGATACGGCTGGCTCGCGGAATTTGAACGCATCGTGGGCGATCCTGCGGCAGTGGACGGGGCCGAGCGCGAGGTACGCGCCCTGATGGACGAGCTGGGAGCCAGAGAGCTGCCGCAGGACAGGCTGGAGCGCATGTTCGCCCACTACAATTCTCACTGGAGCGACTATTACGGGACGGACAAAATATTTGTAGTAGAATGATAACCTATGTTTTTGTCCGACCGTGATATCAAAAAAGCCGTCAGCGTAGGCTCTATCACGCTCAGGCCTTTCAGCGAATCCCAGCTCCAGCCCGTGAGCTACGACATACGCCTCGGCAACCAATTCATCGCCAACGACGAGCACGCGACCCATGCGGTGGATCCGGCACGCAAGATATATGCAAAGACCCGTGAGATAGAGGTCAAGGACGGCGCGGAGTTCGTGCTCCACCCCGGCATATCCGTCCTCGGTACTTCCAAGGAATACTTCGGCTCCGACAAATTCCTGATACAGATAGGCGGCAAATCGTCGCTCGCACGCATCGGACTCATGGTGCACAATACAGCCGGCATCATCAATCCGGGGCATTTCCTGCACGTTACCTTTGAGATGACGAATCAGAGCAACGTCCCCATCATCCTGCGCCCCGGCATGGAGATAGCGCAAATAACCTTCTCAATGATATCTTCACCGCCGGAGCGCAACTACAAACGCGTAGGCCGATTCGCGAAGGACAACTGGAACCATTTCGTGCCCGCGAAGAAAAAGAAAGCCTCCTCAAAACTAAGCTCTAAACGCTAACGCCGCAGGTCCTATGTCCAGTCATCCCGAAAATCAATATCTGGAGCTGATGCGGGAATGCATTGAGAAGGGCGACAGACAGGTGGATAAGGGCCACGGCAAAGCACATCACGGTCTTTTCGGCAGACAGATACGCTTTGACCTCTCGGACCCGCCGACTGGCGGATTCCCCCTACTCACCACCAAGCGAGTCTACTGGAAAGGCGTCCTGCACGAACTCTACTGGTTTATGAGTGGCCAGACGAATATCCGCTATCTCGTAGAGAGCGATGTCCACATCTGGGACGACTACCCCTACCGCATCTACATGGAGCACGCCAACCTGCCCGCAGGCAGACGGGGCGCAGCTTACCCTAAGATGACTAAAGAGGAGTTTATTGAAAAGGTAAAGACCGACGAAGCGTTCGCCGAAAAACACGGCGAGCTGCCGCGAATTTATGGCGAGATGTGGCGGGCATGGCCCGCCAAAGACGGCCGCGGAATAGACCAGCTCGGCTGGGCCATAGAAGAGCTGCGGCAAGACCCCGGCTGCCACAATGCGATAGTCACTTCGTGGAATCCTGAATATCTCTACACCATGGCCAAGCCGGAGGAGGCCAACCACTTCCCCATCTGCCACAACATGTACCAGCTCAACATCAAGAATGAAAAAGTCTCGCTCCAGCTCTACCAGCGCAGTGCCGACATCTTCCTAGGAGTGCCTTTCAACATAGCAAGCTACGCGCTTCTAGCGCATATAGTCGCGAAGATTCTCGGCCGCGAGGCCGGCGAATTCGTGCATACATTCGGCGATGTGCACATCTACGAAGACCACATGGATGCGGCGCGAGAGCAGCTAGCGCGCGAGCCGAAAGCCTTCCCGAAGGTTCGGATAGACGACTCCGTCACCTCGCTTGATACTTTTGCGCCGGACAAGGTTATACTGGAGGGGTACGAACCGCATGCCGCCATCAAGGCTCCGCTCACCGTCGCCGGATTCAGGGATCTGGAGAACAAACCCAACTGACTATGATTTAGCTACCTTACATATTTGTTACCAAACTAGCCACTCTCACAATGGACTACGAACACATCAAAAAGCAGGACAAAGACATCTACGAAGCGCTTGAGGGCGAAGAGAGGCGTGAGGCCGAAGGACTGGAGCTCATTCCCTCGGAGAACTATGTCTCCAAGGCCGTCCGCGAGGCCAACGGCTCCGTACTTACAAACAAATACTCCGAAGGCTATCCCGGCAAACGCTACTATGGCGGGCAGACGTACACCGACATGGTGGAGACAGTCGCAATAGACCGCGCCAAGAAGCTATTCAACTGCAAATACGCCAATGTGCAGACCTTGGGCGGCGCCAACGCCAACATCGCGATGTATTTCGCGCTCCTGGAGCCGGGCGACACGGTCCTCGGGATGGACCTCTCGCACGGAGGCCATCTCACGCACGGGCACCCCGTCACTTACCTCACCAAGATATTCAGATTCGTGCGATATAAGATGAAAGATGCGGATACCGGCGAAATAGATTACGACGAGATGCTGGAGGTCGCGAAGCGCGAAAAGCCCAAAATAATCCTCGCGGGCTATTCCGCATACCCGCGCGAGCTGGACTACGCGAAATTCGTGGATATAGCGCGCGAAGTGGGCGCATATTGCGTCATGGACATCGCGCATATAGCCGGCCTAATAGCGGGCAAGGCGGCGAAAAGCCCTTTTGACTACGGCTTTGACGTCATGACCTCCACCACCCACAAGACGCTACGCGGCCCTAGGGGCGGTCTTATCCTCACGCGCGAGAGCGACGACATCGGCAAAAAGATAGACAAGACCGTGTTCCCCGGATTACAGGGCGGACCGCACATGAACAACATCGCCGCCAAGGCCGTAGCTTTCGGCGAGGCGCTCCAGCCCTCCTTCTCCAAGTACGCGAAGCAAATAATCAAGAACGCCGCGGCGATGGCGGAGGTATTCAAGAACAACGACATCCGCATGCTTACCGGCGGCACTTCCAACCACCTCATCCTCGCCGACGTATTCGGCTCTCTGAGCTTGGGCGGGCAGGAGGCAGAGACCCTTCTTGACAGGGTCGGGATCACGCTCAATAAAAACTCCATAGCCGACGACACGAGGAAGCCCATGGACCCTTCGGGCATCCGCTTCGGCACGCCCGCTATAACGACCCGCGGCTTCGGCGAAAAAGAATCCGCGCGCGTTGCAGAACTCATGGTCACCGCGATGAAGGACAAAGACGACGAAAAGAAACTCTCCGCCATACGCGAAGAAATACGCGCGATGTGCAAAAAATTTCCCATCCCCGAGTCGTTCGCCTAGTGAACGCGGGTGTATGCGTTTTTGGAGGCTCCGCGGCGCGACGGTGTCGCGGCCGAATGATTTTCCAGCTGGAAAATCATGTACTCCAAAAACGCATACCGAGCGGAGCGCAAGGACGAAATACCTCCTCCGCCCGCACCCACACACGAATGAGGTGATACGCAAATATCCTGTATAATGGCGCGAATGTCATTTCTGGAACTCGTGCCGCTCGTGAAGCTGATCGGCTACCCGGGTCTTTTCGCGGCCGTATTCCTTGAATCGGGCGTTTTTTTCGGCTTCTTCCTACCGGGCGCGTCGCTCCTTTTTACCGCAGGGCTTCTGGCGAGCAATGGTTATTTCAATATCTGGATATTAATCCCGCTTCTCACCATAGCGGC
>JANLHO010000027.1 GCA_024654485.1 Patescibacteria group bacterium
AGCGCCTCACCCCACCACACGAGCTGATCAAGGAGTCCGCCAACTCGCGGAGTATATGGCGCGAATATCTCATCGTCTGCCTTCCCTTCCTGCGATGCCACTATCACATCGTAGGGCATGTGGATTGCATTCCTGATCGGAGCCATCTGGAGCTCCACGGCCACCTGGCGAAGCTGCTCCACCGTGCGCGCGCCCATGGCGCTGCCGTACGTGACGAACCCGACAGGCTTCTCGTTCCACTCCTGATAGACATAATCAAGCGCGTTCTTGAGGACGGCCGGGTAGCCGTGGTTGTATTCGGGCGCGATGATGACGAAAGCGTCCGCCTCGGCTATCTTCTTGGTCCAGCGCGATACCGCCTTATCGGTATACGGCTCCTGCTTGTAGCTGGGGCTTACGGCCTCCTTGAAGAAAGGCATCTCGTAATCGCGCAGGTCCAGAAGCTCCGATTCCATATCATCGCGTTTGCCGGCTTCGGCCAGTATCCACCTTCCCGGCTTCTCGCTGAAACGCCCCTCTCGCGTGGAGCCCAGTATTATCTTTATTTTTAGTTTGTCTTTTGACATATATTACGGTTGCATTAGAGACGTCTAAACTTGAACTGATAATGTCGTCGTCGCATGACTTGATGGATGTGATATGAAGTATATCCTATGACTTTACATTGTAAAGTCGCGAGAATGTGGATAGCGTGATATAGTGTGGCTGTCTATGCTTCGGACACCGCGCCAAAGAAAGAACCTCTGCCGCTCCTGCCCCATAGCCCGCGCGGCCGACCTCGTGGGCGATTCGGTGAGCCTGCTTATCGTGCGCGACCTCCTGATGAGACCGCAGCGATTTACCGACCTTGAGCTGGCCCTGCAGGGCGTGAGCTCGCGGACCATCTGCAACAAGCTAAAAAGGCTGGAGAAGTCGGGCATCGTCTCGCGCGCGCCGAATTCCGCCCAGTATCCCCGCGTGGACTACCGCCTCACCAAAAAAGGCAGGGCCCTCGGACCGGTCGTCAGATCCATGGGCGCATACGGGAAAAAATATCTCTAGTGTGTAGCAGCGCGAGAAAAGTATATACTATGGTATATACCATAGTACATACTACCAATACCCGATTTTGGTGCGGAATACGAGAATCGAACTCGTGCTTACTGCTTGGGAAGCAGTCGTTCTGCCACTAAACTAATTCCGCAGAAAACACATAATACCACCGGAACCCAATTCTCAAGCGAGGGCAGATGCGGTCTTTTCCCGGCTTCGCGGGCGTCTCGGCGTTGCGAGGCGAACCTTGTGTATTTCCGGACCTCGCGCAGCGGGCAAAGCAACGTAATCAAAATCGCGCAGTGGTGATACGGTCGCAATCACACTCGGACGTGTCGTCCGGAAATACACGGGGTTCGCCGAGCGTATCTGTCGTGCGTTTAGACGAGCGCTCCCCTACCACCACGGGAAAGTCTGATGCAACCATTCCACAAAGGCCGACGAGCTTGCGGTCTGCTGCGGCTGCGCGGGCCTGTCCACGATGACGATGAGTCCCTCACCCTTCGCGGCGAGCGCGTATTGTTGGCGCAAGGCGGCCTCCTTGCCGCGCTCGCTTTCCAGGTCGGCTATGTCCCGCGTGAGCTGCGCCTCGCGCTGCGCGAGGTCATCGGCCTGTATCTGAGCCTCCCGCATAAGCTCGGCCGCCTCCCTCTCTTTTTTGTAGGTATTCCATACTCCGAATCCGGCCGCTACGGTCAATGCTATCAAAAAACCAAGCAAGAGCCTGCGACCCAATAGCCGCACGGGATCGCCTCGTTGCCGTGCCGTGGACATACGGTATAATTTTACCATTATGAACAGCGTAGCAATCCGAGCGAAGATATGAGTTTTCTATTTGATAAACGAACAAAAAAGGTGCTGCACGCCGTATCGGCCGTCGTAGCCGTCGTGGTGTCTCTCAGCATGATAGTGTTCTTCGCCCCCGGCCTCGTTACTTGGTTCGCCTCTTTCTAGCGCAGAGCGTCAGCTCTCACGCACGACCTTTAGGAAGACATCGTGGGGTATGTTGACCTTGCCACGTGCAAGCATTTTTTTCTTGCCGCGCTTCTGTTTTTCCAGCAACTTCATCTTGCGCGTAATGTCCCCGCCATACAGATATCCCGTCACGTCCTTGCGCAGCGCCGATTTGCGACGCGCCGCTATGATGCGGCCGCTTGTCTTGGCCTGTATTTTCAGCTCAAATAGCTGGCGCGGAAGAAGTTTTTCCAATCGCTCCACCATGGCCTCCGCCTCGTGCTGCACCTTCCTGCGCGAAACGATGCGCGCGAATGCGGGCACAGGCTCTTCCGCCACGAGTACATCCAGTCGCACCACGTCGGCCTTCCGCATCCCTATCATTTCATAAGAGAGTGAGGCGAAGCCCGAAGAGATGCTTTTCAGGCGGTCAAAAAAGCCCCTCATCAGCTCGCGCAGCGGCATCTCCGCGGCGAGCTGAACCGAGCCGAGCGGCAGCGTTTCCGTCTCCCCCACCTGTGCCTCGTGGTCGTACAAAAGCTGGGTAACCGCGCCCAGATAAGCGGCCGGCGTGATCACGACCACCCGCGCCCACATTTCCCTTACCTCCGTGGCGGAGCCTTCTTCCGGAAATCGGGAGGGTGCGTATATCTCTTCCACTTTGCCGTTCTGATGCACGACCTCGTAAACGGTAGTCGGCATGGTCACTACGAGCGCGAGATTGAATTCCCTTCGCAATCGCTCTATAACTATCTCAAGGTGCAGCATACCTAAAAATCCGCACCGGAATCCTTTACCCATGACGCCCGAGGATTCTTCTTCATATGAAAGCGAAGAGTCCGAGAGGCGTAGCCGCTCCAGCGACTGACGCAATACCGGCAAGTCGTCTTGCGATTCGGGATACACGCTCGCCCAGATGACAGGAGTCGGCTTCTCGTACCCGGGCAGTGCGGGCACCGGATGCCGCGCCGACGTGATAGTGTCGCCTACGCTTGCAACTCCCGGCTTCTTTACGCCCGTGACTATGTACCCTATCTCTCCCTCGCTGAGCGACTCCGCGGCGGCTTCGTCGGGTATCAGTATACCCACTTCAAGCGCATTGAAGGAAACTCCCGCAGCGCAAAATTTGAGCGTATCGCCTTTCTTTATTGACCCTTCAAAAACACGCAGATACACGATGACGCCCCGATGGTCAGAGTAATCAAAATCAAAGATGAGCGCTTGTAGTCCCTTGCCCTCTTTCTCCACGGCAACCCTGCGCTGCGAAGGGGCGGGAATTCTCTCTACTACGGCATTCAGAACGGCTGCGACACCCTCGCCCGTCCGTCCTGAAGAGTGAAGCACGCTGTCCTCGGGCACTCCCAAGAGGAGCGCAAGTTCGCTCACGATATCCGCCGTACGCGCGTTCGGGGAATCCACCTTGGAAACTACGGGGATGATGGGCAAATGAAGGCGTTTGGCGACAGCGAGGACCGAGAGCGTCTGCGCTTGTACCCCCTGTGTCGCATCCACCAAGAGCACCACGCCCTCCACCGCAGTAAGTGCGCGCGAAACCTCGTATGCAAAGTCCACATGCCCCGGCGTATCTATCAAATTCAGAACGTATTCTGAATTTGAAGAGCCATGAGCCGAGGGGCCGGAGCCACGAGCTTGTGCTTCGTGCTCCGGATCTCCTGTCTCCTCATGGTATTTCCATACCATACGCACCGGCTGCATCTTTATCGTGATGCCGCGCTCGCGCTCAAGCTCCATGCGATCCAATACCTGCTCCTGCATGCGGCGTGCCGGTATCGTACCGGTCAACTCAAGCATGCGATCGGCCAGAGTGCTCTTGCCGTGGTCTATGTGTGCGATGATGCTGAAATTTCTTATATGGTCCTGCATAGAAAAATGGGGTCGCTATGAGATGGATGACGAGCTTTCTTCCGCCGAAGCGACGGCCTCGCTCGGTATTTCTGTGCGCCACAGTCTCGCGCGCAATCCCGCGATTGTCTCGCCGTATTCACGGCTGCCGAGCGCGTACGCCGCGAGCGCGGCGGCAATGATACCGCAAATCCCCCCAAAAAGCCCCCTGGCAAACACCGATAGAGTCGTGGAATGCAGGTCTATCGGTCCGGCAAGGAATAGCGCTGCATAGGCGACGCCCCCCGCGGCAAACGCCATAAGAGCGCTCTCCCCCGCAGTGCGCCGTACGCGTATCCAGAATCCCTTGAATCGCCAGTTGAAATGCACTGCGAGGACGACCGACCCGGCTATCGCGACGGAAGCGTACGCGAAGGCAAGCGTGAGCACGTCGCTCCCGGGCACGCCCGCGACACGCAGTAGACCCTGCGTAAAGTCGGCTATGAACGTGCTTTTGAAAACACCGAGAGAAAGAACGCCCATCGCTATCATCCCTGATGCGCTTGCGAGAGATACGGCGAAAGGAATCATCGTACGCCCCGCGGCATAGTATCCGCGAACCAGCAGGAGGGTCAGTCCTTGGGCCGGCAGAGAAATGGCGAAGAGCGCGAGAGCCGCAGCGGTTAGGCGGGTGTCCGTCCAGTCAAACGAGCCGCTTCCCAATATGACGCGCACAATGTACGCGCGCAGCACGATGATGAGCGCGCACGCCGGCAGCGACCAGAAGAAGACATAGCGCGCCGCGGTCGCTACGTATCCTACGAAAGTGTCGCGTGCGCCTCTTGATATGGCCGCAGCAAGTATTGGAAATGCCGCGACCGAATAAGACGCGCCTATCACTGCAAGCGGTACCGACTGCAGATTGTACGAGAACATAAAAATGGCAATAGAGCCGCTCGCAAGCCCCCCCGCGAGCGCGGTCAGTCCTATGAAGGCGATCTGGTTCATTGAGAGCGCAAGCGCGCGCGGGATGGAGATGGCGATCGTCCTGTAGAAAGCGCGCGGATCCCGAAGCCGAGGAACGGCGCGGAAAAACCCGTCGGAGAATGCCGACGGCATCTGTATGCCGAAGTGCATCGCAGCTCCGAGCACAACTCCCCATGCGAGTCCGGCGATACCAAAAATCGGGTATAGCACCAGCGTCCCGAATATTATCCCCGCATTGTACAGAAGCGGCGATATTGAATAGAGCCAGTAACGATGCCGCGATTGCGTTATGCCGGCAATAATGTTGGACAATCCGAGCAAAATGGGCTGCAGGAGCATGATGCGGGTAAGCACGACGAGCATCGGCAAATGTCCCGCCTCTAGAAATGCCGGAAAAAGCGCGCGCAGAGCTGCGGGTGCCGCAAGCGCCGCCACTCCCGCAACAATGACGGCAAGCAGTGAGAAGCCCGCAACGATCGTATCAATGTAGTCCTTCTGCTCGGCGGACGTACGTCGCACCAGCTCCGGTATCAGTATGTAAACGGATACCAAAGCACCCGTGCCGACGAAAATAAGATCGGGGATGCGGAATGCCGCATAGTAGAGATCCAGCGTCACCCCCGCGCCAAAAGAATGCGCGAGCAAACGATCGCGCAGCAGAGCAAGAAGAGAAGAAAGGAGCGCGGAGGCGGCAAGGACGTAGAAGGCCGCGTGAAGGCCTCTCACCTCGTGGGAAAGCAACCTTAGCGCTCGAGTGGAGAGTGCGATCATACGGCGTCGTGCGGGCCCCGAGGCCGCGCGCGTGCGCGGCCGCATTTGCGCATGCGGGTACGCATATGTCTAGGTTCCGTCATTTTGCGCCGCCTCCGAGAACGGTACATCCGAGCGCAGGTTTTCAAGCAACTGCTGAACTGCCGGCTGAGCGGGGTCCAGCTGGTCCAAGGCTTCAAGCGTGGAGATCGCCATATCCGTATCGCCCTGACGATAGTACGAAAGACCGAGTACGTACATCGCGTTGGCGAATTTCGGATTGAGTGAGAGCGACTGCCGTAGGGCAAGCTGAGCTGTCGCGTCGTTGTCCGATGCGTACTGGATTATACCGAGGTTGTACCACGCCTGCGGATCATTGGGAGCATACTGAGCGGCTAGCGCCGCCGACGAGGCGGCGCTTGCCATCTCGCCCTGAGAGGCGTAGATCTGCGAAGCAAGGTAATACGCCGCGGCGAAGTCGGGTTTTATCTGTACGGCCTTCGCAAGGTATGCAAGTGAGCTTGAGGCGTTGCCTTGCAGTCTCTCCAATTGCGCAAGGCCCATGAACGGCAGAGGGTTATTGGGGTTCTCATCGGCAGCGCGTGCATACGCTTCCTGCGCCGCTTCATACGCACCCTGTACGCTCGCCCCCGCCAGCTCGGAGTAGAGCGATGCAAGCTCCAGCCAATTTTGATAGTCGTAGCTGTTGATAGAGACCGCCTCCAGCCCGTGCGCGATCGTCTTCTGCAGCGTGTCCTGCAGTTGCTGCTTAACGGCATCCGTGCTCGTGTCGGCGGTCGCGCTCAGTATCTGAAGCTCCAGAAGCCCCAGCTCAACCGCGGCGCGGTACGCACGGTCCGACGGGAATATTCGCAAAGCGGCCGCGACCGAAGCGGATGCGCTCGTTGCATCCGTCGTGGAGTTATAAATAAACGCGCCACGGTTCACGAGAGCTTCGGACGCGTTGACGCGGATAATGGATGTACCCGCGGCGAGAATGAAAACCACCGCTACGACAGATAAAGCCACGCTTCCGCGACCTCTCCGATTGGAGAGGTCGCGGAAGCGTGGCTGTATCTGTCGTAGCGGTGGTTTTCATTCTCGCCGCGGGTACATCCATTATCCGCGTCAACGCGTCCGAAGCTCTCGT
>JANLHO010000028.1 GCA_024654485.1 Patescibacteria group bacterium
CGCGACGGCGCGAAGCCGAGGGAATTTTTAGAGCCGACGCTACGGTCGGCTCCCCGATCCCGCGAGGCGTCGGGGCAAAAAATTCCCGACCCCACAAAACATGCTGTGAGCGTATGCGAGCCCCTTTTTCCCCACCCTATCTACACGGTATCCGACGAAAAGAGTAGGGGCGGAGACTTACGGCAGAGATTCAAAATGGTACGATGCTTTTATGGTGTCGGGAGACAAGGGCGGGAAGAAACAGCGCGCGGAAAAACCGCGCCCAATGCAGCAGGCTTCGCAGGCATATCCTTCCCTAAGAATACTCCCCAACAACCTTGATGCGGAGAAAGCCCTGCTGGGCTCCTTGATGCTTTCTACCAGTGCAATGTACGAGGTCGCCGATGTGGTGAAGCCGGAGGCGTTCTACTCGGCGCAGCACGGCAAGATATTTGATGCCATGCTCGGCCTCTATGCCAAGGGGCAGCCGCTGGATCTGCTTACGGTCACGACCAAGCTTGCCGACATGGGCACACTCTCCGACTCCGGTGGAAAATCCTACATCTCGGAGCTCGTCAATGCCGCCGTCTCCCCCGGTAGCGCGCGGCACTATGCAAACATAGTCGCGTCCAAGTTCGTGCTTCGCTCTCTCGTTGACGCGGGATTCCGAATCAGCGAGCTCGGCTTTGATGAATCCCGCGACATCGCCGAGGTCATAAACGACGCGGAGGCCTCCATATTCTCCGTCGCCAATGCTCCCACTCTCCGCAGTTTCAGCCTGCTGAAAGAGGAGCTGGCCGAGGCATGGGAGAGGCTTGAACATATGCACAAGAGCGAGCAGGCTATACGCGGCGTACCTACCGGCTTCCCAGCTTTTGACAACGTCCTGTCCGGTCTCCAGAAATCCGACCTCATCATTCTTGCCGCACGGCCCAGCATGGGCAAGACGGCTCTCGCTCTTGATATAGCACGCCTGAGCGCCACCAAGCATGGCACGCCCGTCGGAATATTCTCTTTGGAAATGAGCAGCCAGCAGCTGGTGGATAGAATGCTCGCGGCCCAATCCGGAGTGGATTCGTGGAAGTTGCGTACCGGCAAGATAAAGAACGACGACGATTTCGGGCGGTTGCAGCACGCCATGGAGACGCTCTCCGAAGCGCCCATATATATAGACGACCAGCCTAGTTCTACCATCCTAGACATGCGTTCGGTCGCGCGCCGCCTGAAGCTTGAGAAAAATCTCGGCCTCATCATAGTGGACTACCTGCAGCTCATCACGCCTTCGCACGCGCGCGGCTCCGACAACCTCGTCCAGCAGGTGACGGAAATATCCCGCTCCCTAAAGGCGATGGCGCGCGAGCTGGAAGTGCCCGTCTTGGCTCTATCGCAGCTATCCCGTGCGGTGGAACAGCGCCGCGGCCGTCCGCGTCTCTCCGACCTGCGCGATTCCGGCTCCATAGAGCAGGATGCGGATGTGGTTATGTTCATCCACCGCGACGACAAAATGAACGAGAATTCCGACCGTCCCGGCATCGCGGAGATATTGATAGAGAAGCACCGCAACGGCCCCACCGGCAAGGTTGAACTGAAGTTTGACGAAGAGAAGACCACCTTCCGCTCAATAGACAAGACCGACTTCGGCGACTACACGCCCGAGACGAGCGTCGGAGACGACAACACGCCGTTCTAGAGTCACTAAAGCGTGCGTAGTATGTGGAATTACGCCGGTAGTGAAGTGCGATATACTGCTCCACATGAGCGATCCAATGGAGCGACTTGCCGCCATATTTGAGCGACTCCCCGGCATAGGTCCCAGGCAGGCGCAGAGGTTCGTGCATTTTTTTCTGCGCTCCTCCGGTGCCATCCGACGCGAACTCATACAGGCCATGCAGCAACTCGGCAGCGGCGTACATCAATGCCCTGAGTGCTTCAGATATCACGCGGGGGAAGCGGCGACTTGCTCTATATGCAAAAATCCGCGGCGCGACGAGCATCTGCTTGCGATAGTCGCGGGCGATCAGGATCTCGCGGCACTGGAATCAAGCGGCACGTATCGCGGGAGGTATTTCATCCTCGGCGGGACTATCTCACTCGCCAGCGAAAGTACCGACGGTCTGCGCATAAAGGAGCTTCTGGCTTCCCTTCCCGGCCGGACAGAGGCGGGCTTGCAGGAGATAATACTGGCATTTCCAGCCAACCCCGAAGGCGACGCCACGGCCGAACGACTCCGCGAAATATGCAAAGAAGCCGTCGGCACGAACTGCAAGATATCCTCCCTAGGGCGCGGACTCTCCACCGGCTCGGAGCTTGAATACGCCGACCCCGACACGATAAAAAGCGCCCTTGATAGCAGAAGGTGAAGGATATCCCCGCAGCATATTTTTGGGGTCTCTGCAGCGCGACGGCGCGAAGCCGAGGGAATTTCCAGAGCCGACGCTACGGTCGGCTCCCCGATCCCGCTAGGCGTCGGGGTAGGAAATTCCCGACCCCACAAAATGTGCGGCGGGGATACCGTTACCAGAAGAAGTCTCGAAACCTACGGGAGGGCGGTGATGCGTACTTTTGAGTACGGCTGACGGTGACCCTTTTTCTTGAAGTAGCGGCTCTTTTGGCGATATCGGATTACGGTTACTTTGTCGGCGCGGCCACTCTCCACGAGCTCAGCGGATACTTTGGCGCCGGATACGTAAGGCGCTCCCACCTTCGTCTCCTTGCCGTCGTCCGTAAGAAGCACCTTGTCAAAAGTAAGCTTGCTCCCCTCTTTGGGCGAACCGGGCAGTTTCTCCACCTCCAATACGCTGTCCTTGGTAACGACGTACTGCTTCCCGCCTGTTTCTATGATAGCGATTTTTGCCATAGTCGCAGCAGTCTACGATAAGTCGCCATTTCTGGCAAGCATGCTTGACACGAGCAATGAGAAGTTCAACTATTGCCTAGGATGGGCATAGGAAATATGGGAGGGTTCCATGAAGACGAGAATTCCGCCAAAAAAAGCATTGTCGGAGAAAGAAATATCCGACATCATGGACGGGATAAGCCTTTCGCTATTTGCGGGAGCAGCCTTCTTGGCGGTAACGTGTCTACTGCAAGACACGCCTGCCAACGAGGGTGTTATCCTGAGCATTCGCGCGCTCCTTGTCGCTGTTATGTGCGAAGGGCTGCGCATTATGTCGAGAGACTATAAAGAATGACCCCGCGCTGCTCAGGCCGGGGTCACTTATCATCCGATACGGGTCGGTCCAGAAGCGGCGACTCCAAGCCCGTAGATTCGCCGGTAATGCGCAGAACGTCTTTGTCTATCTTGCCCAGCTCCTTGGAGCCGGCATTGTAGTGGTTGACGGTGGTGGAGAGCGAGTTGCCCACCTTTTTGTAGTAGTCCTCATACGCTTTGAGGTGGCGCGAGAGATTTTCCACGTTCTTCGCGATGTCCTTCGCCGTCTCCTCTATCTTGAAAGCCTTGAATCCGTATAGGACGGACTGGAGGTAGGCCGCAAAGGTCGTCGGTGAGACGATGATGACCTTTTTGTCGTTGTAGGCGTAGTCTATGAGGTTGCGCGTGTTGACCTTGACCGAGCCTATCTCGTTGATAAGCAGGTCGTAGTAAATCGCTTCGGCGGGTATGTACATAAATACGAAAGGCAGCGTGCCGTCTTTCGTGCGCACGTACTTGGCGCATTCGTCTATGCGGAGCTTCAGGTCATTTTTGAACTGCTTCTCCAGCTCTTCGCGCTGCTTGTCGTCCACGGCATTCGCGAGGCGCTGATAGTTGTCCAGCGAGAATTTGGCGTCTATCGGTATGACGCCCTCTTTGGTGTAGATAACCGCATCCACCGTTTCCCCTCCGGGGAATTCGTATTGCATCTTGTACTGCCCCGGCGGAAGAATGTTGGAGAGTATTAGCTCCAGCGAGGCCTCGCCGAGATTGCCGCGCTGCTTCTGGTGCTTCAGCACCTTCTCAAGGTTGGCGAGCTGCTCGGCTATCACCATGAATCGCGTCGTGGATTCATTGGTCTTTGTCTGCTCTATTTTCACTTCCGTGAGCTGCTTGGAAACTAGATCGCGTATATCGGCCGCGAGCTTCTGCGATTCGCCAAATTGCGAGCGCATGTTCTCAAACATCCTGTTGGTGCCCTCTCCGAGCTTGGACTCAATACTCTTCTCCAACTCCTGAATGCGCTGCTGCAAGAGCACCATCGCCTGCGTATCCTGCGGAGTGCGCCTGTTCCAAAGTAGGTACGCGAGAAGCGCGAGTATCGCGAGCAGAAGGATGATGATGAACCATTCCATGGAGCGATTCTATCACGACATCCGAAAGTATTGATATTGCAAGAATATGCCGATACTATTTTCCATAGCGTCGGCTCGGACCGGCGTGTGTTCAACAACAGAAGGAAGCGCGACCATGAGTCGCACAAGGTTACGATATGCTCTCTTGAGGCTCTTTCTTTTTTGTGCCTTCTCTTTCCTCGTCGTTGTAATAGCGACGCTATGAGGAGGTGCCAATGAAGAGCATGAGAATGTCTGCGCCCCCGCGGCGGACGAGGGGCGCTTCTTTTTTGGATTTTAAGAATGCTTGAGTTCGCAACTCAATCATTATCCG
>JANLHO010000034.1 GCA_024654485.1 Patescibacteria group bacterium
CAGAGCATCGGCGTGGGAGTGGAGCGGAAAGAAGATGGCGATATCGTCATATCTCCGCCGGCGCGATTGGATATAGCCGGCATCAATCGCGAGGCGGCGGGTAAGACCCGTTCCATCACGCTATTTGCCGCGCCTTTGGCACACATGCAGAAATCCTTTGATCTGCCGGCACCTGCCGGCTGCGACCTCGGCAAGCGCTCACTGGGCTCGCATGTGGATGCGCTTGCGAGGCTCGGCATCCGGCTTAGCGGCAGCGAAGACACACATTCATACCATGTGGAGGCGGATGGTATGCAACCGGCCGACATCATAATGTATGAGGCCTCCGACACGGGCGTGGAGAATGTCCTAATGGCCGCGGCCAAAATACCCGGTATGACGACCATAAAGTTCGCAAGCGCGAATTACATGGTGCAGGACCTGTGCATCTTTCTTGAGCGATGCGGCGTAAGGATAGAGGGTATCGGCACTTCCACGCTCGTGGTGCACGGCGTGGAGGATATCAATGCCGACATTGAAGGGTTCCCCAGCGAAGACCCTATAGAATCCATGTTCTTCGTTTCGCTTGCCGCGACGACAGGGTCGGAGATAACCATAACGCACTGCCCGAGCGACTTCCTTGAGCTGGAGGTATTCACGCTTGGCCATATGGGGCTCAAGTATGATTGGGGCGAGCCATATGTGGCCGACAACGGCCGCACTGTCCTGCGCGACATCTATGTGCATCCATCCGAGCTCGTCGCGGCTCCCGAGAAGATAGCGCCCCGCCCGTATCCGGGAATCAACATTGATAACCTGCCATTTTTCGTCCCCGTGGCGACGCAGGCTAAGGGCAAGACACTCATCCATGATTGGGTTTACGACGGCCGCGCGCACTGGTACACGGAGATGAACAAGCTCGGCGCGGACATAGAGCTTCTAGACCAGCATCGCGCGCTGGTGAAAGGGCCGACCAAGCTTCACGCGGCGGATATAAAAGCTCCGCCCGCGCTCCGCCCCGCGACACTCCTCCTCATCGGCATGCTGGCCGCCGAAGGCGAATCAACGCTAAGCGACGTATACCCCATCAACCGCGGCTATGAAAACCTCCACCAGCGCCTAAAAAAGCTCGGCGCGAGCGTTGAGGCGGTAGAATAGCTAAGATGTGCATAACTCGCATAAGCCTGGTCTTTCGTTGTGTTACAATCCTGGAAACGGAGTGTAATGCGCATGGCCGTTGAGGTTCGTTGAAAACCAAATATGGAAATTTATAGCCCGTTCGGCTGGTCACCGAACAATAGCAGGGCGGCCGGGACACGAGTACACCAAAAGAAAACCATCTTTTAGGCGGGTACTCCAGCAGAGGTGCGAAAGCGCTTCGGGCTGGTAGACCAACTAGTCATGGAGGCTGAATAAAATCCGCCTTTGTGAGGAGTCCCGGCCTGAAACGATGGTTTTTTGTTTACCGAACTTTCTGGAAAAGCGCAGGCAGCGTAGTCCCGGGTTGCCTGGGCGGTTTTAGCAAGTGAGGTCGACACGAACGCCCCGCACCCCTCGCTGTAATGGGGAACGCGTAAACGCCGAATTGGCTTATAGGCCAACTCACAAACTGTTTCCCTGGCGACAACGGTCTAGTTTGTTGCCAGCACCCTAACGGGAAATGGATTTGCTTTCCTGGAAGCAAGAGCAACGAAAAATCCCCGCCCGAAGACGAGGATGATTCGGAAACGCCGTAGTTTCTTCGACACATCGCGCCCCGAAAGGGGCGTTATGTGTTCATCATCATTATGCATGATGAATGGAGCATGATAGCGGCAGCGGTGGATAACGGCAAGTCGCAATTTGTTGCGTAGTATTACGCGTCTACGACCCTCACTTTTTTGGCCGCATCTTTGGCTTTTTTGCGGGCCTCTTTGATGTCTTTGCCTATGGCGAGTGCCACGGCCATGCGGCGGTGGCCGGGTGAGAAGGGCTTGCCGAAGATGCGCACCCACGTGCCGGACTTTTGCAGGGCCTTGTCCACACCGGTGTAAGCGGGCTTCTTAGTCTTGATATTCGCGAGGATGGCGGCGGAGGCGCCGGGGCGGCACGGAATTTCCGGTATGGGGAGATTGAGAATTGCGCGCACATGCAGCTCCATTTCGCTCATCGTCTGCGAGACCATCGTTACCATGCCGGTGTCGTGCGGGCGCGGGGAGAGCTCCGAGAACCAGACCTTGTCGCCCTTTACGAAAAGCTCTACGCCGAATATTCCGCGACCCTTGGCACCGCATAGGTTGCCGACTATTTTCTTGGCGATGTTTTGTGATTGCCTTAGCGCCTTTTTCGTCATCGGCTGCGGCTGCCAGCTCTCCACATAGTCGCCGTCCACCTGCCGATGCCCGACAGGCGCGCAGAATGATATGCCGGCCGCATGCCGTACGGTCAGAAGCGTAATCTCATAATCAAAATTTATTTTACCTTCTACGATGACTTTGCCTGTCTTGCCGCGGCCGGCTTCCATGGCGAATTTCCAGGCCTTCGCCAAATCTTGCGGTTTTTTAGCCATGGATTGACCATGTCCGCTTGAAGACATCGTCGGTTTGATGAAACAGGGGAATCCTACGGCCGCCGCTCCCGCTTTGAGCTCTTCAAGGCTTCCGGCAAAACGATACGGAGAAGTCGGCAATTTTAGTTTCTCCGCGGCGAGCTGTCGGATGCCCTGCCTGTCCATTGTGAGGCGAGTCGCGCGTGCCGTGGGTATCACGCGCCAGCCTTCCTTCTCAAGCTCCACCAGCTCGTCTGTCGCGATGGCCTCTATCTCGGGGACAATGAAATCCGGCTTTTCTTTCTCCACGACCTTACGGATATTCTTCCCCTCGCGCATATTAAACGTGTAGCTGCGGTGGGCTACTTGCATGGCAGGCGCGTTCTCGTATCGGTCGCAGGCTATCACCTCGCATCCGAGCCGCTGCGCCTCTATGGCCACCTCCTTACCGAGCTCGCCGGAGCCGAGGAGCAGTATCCTGACGGCATTGGGCTTCAGGGGCGTTCCGAATTTCATGGCGTCATCATATATACTGAAGCGGCTATGAGCAAACCCTGCACCAAACTTTGGCATTGTTTTGCGAGGTCGGGCAAAGTGAGAAGGGGGGTGTTGCGGCAAAACGCATAGGATGCCAAAGTTGATTCATGGGTAGGCCGCGCATAATCGTCTTCGCCTCGGGCACCGCGGCTGGCGGCGGTTCGGGCTTTGAGAATCTGGTGCAAGCGACGAAAACAGGCGTACTAGATGCCGATATCGTCGCAGTAGTTTCCAATCACGAGCACGGCGGCGTGCAAGCCCGCGCCGAGCGCCCCGGCATCTCATTCATCTACTTTCCCGGCCCATACGACGCCGAGCACTATTCCAATATTCTGCAGAATATTGGAATAAGGAGTAAAGAGTTTTGGATCGCGTTGTCGGGGTGGCTAAAGAAAGTGGAAGGCCTGGACCCGCGCAAGGCATTCAACGTTCACCCCGCGCTTCTCTCGCAGCTCGGAGGTCGTTTCGGAGGCAAGGGCATGTACGGAATGCACGTTCACGAAGCCGTGAAAGCCGCGCTGGATGCGGGGGAGATAAAGGAATCGGGCTTCACCATGCACTTCATTACGGGCGAGATGGACGGCGGTCCGGCATTTTTTGAGCACCGCGTGCCCCTGCATCAAGGCATGAGCGCGGAAGACATCGCCAAGGCTGTCAACGCCGCCGAGCACGAGTGGCAACCCAAAATAACCAACATGGTCGTACACGGACAAATCCACTGGGACGGCAAAGACCCAAAGTCGCTTGTCGTACCGAAAGACTACGAGTTTCTTCCGCCGCTAGCGGCGGAAGTATACGATGAGCACGATTCCGGTTAGCGCGAGCAAGATACCGGCTATCTGATACCAGTTGAGCTTTTCATGCCAGATGATTATGCTCACGACAAGCGCGTAGATGACCAGGAGAGGGTAGTAGATGGCAGTAAACGACGACTGCGGGGCACCCCACAGGTACGCTTGTATTATGCCCGCATTGCCGATGCTTATAAGTGCGCCGATGCCGAGTGCGATAGCGAGCGTGCGCCCGTCAAGCGTGAATGTCTTTTGTGCGGAGGTTAGGAAATAGAGCGCGAGCATGATGACAGCGCCAAGAGCAGAAGCATATGCGTTGACGAGGAAAGCCGATGTGCCGCTCGGCAGGAGCTTTGACAGCGCTTGATACGCCACGAATAGGAGGGGGATGCTGACGGCAAGCACCTGCCAAGGCATGCACCAATCGTACCATGGGATTTTCTGGCGTTTATGGCGCTAGGGTAATAGAATGCATGCTTTGGGCACGTGGCGGAATTGGTAGACGCGCTAGCTTCAGGAGCTAGTCTTCGCAAGGAGGTGGGAGTTCGAGTCTCCCCGTGCCCACCGCTTATCGGACTACTTTATAGTGCAAAAGCATCGTACCTTTCTCGTTGAGCTGCTTTGACGAGAGTAGGCGGAAATGCGCCGAATCTTCGCCGACATCGGCGAAGAGAGGGATTCCGCGTCCGAAGACCAGCGGCTCTATCGTGAGATAGAGCTCGTCCAGCAGCCCCTCTTTCAGAAAGTATGAATATGTCTGCGCACCACCGAGCACTGCCATCATTCCAGTCTTTTGCCTGTCCTTAGAAGCCTCGGCGAAGGAGGACAAAATACTAGAATGAGACTCGCCTTCGGGATTCCAGAGTAGTAGCTTGTCGTTCACTCGCTCCGTCGCTTTTACCGAATGCGTGAGAACGATGCAGTTGCGCTTTGAGAGCGGCTCTTTGGCCGCTTTATAGGTATTGTTGCCGACCACGACCACGTCAGACTTGTCCAGCATCTCGTGGAGGAAATCCTTGTCTTCCGGTGAGGTCCAAGAGCTGCCACTCGCCTCGTCCAGTGCGATTTTCCCGTCCAGCGTCGTTGCGGCTATGGCTATACACCTCATCGGAGCATTGTATATCGTGTCCGCATAGTCCACGAATAGCCAACCTAGCCAAATACTACGATGTACCTATAGGTACATCGTAGTATTTGGGTATGCGCAATATGAAGTTGCGGCAGAGTTGCGCGTATCATAGTTGGCGGCTAGAATGCTGCTTTCTATGCCTATAGCACTGGACGAGCGCAATACCAAGAAGATACTCATAGCGCTCGCTATCTACCTAGCGTCTCTCTTCGCCGCCAATACGCTGGGCCTCAAGATAATGCCCTTCATCTTGGGCCTGCATGTATCGGTAGCGGTCTTTTCATTTCCCTTCGTATTTCTTACTACGGATGTGATCGGGGAGATATACGGCAAGCGCATGGCGAAGCTTTTCGTGCTCGCCGGGGTAATTGCGACCGCGCTTTTTATCACGTATTCATTCATATCCCTCTCAATGCCATGGGATCCGGCGGCCGAGTGGGTGCATGAGAGCTACAACACGGTTTTCGGAATTTCTGTACGTATCGCCATCGCATCTCTGGTCGCCTTCGCGATAGCCGAATACCAAGACGTGCTCTCGTTCTTCTTTTTTAAGGCGACCATCGGCTCAAAATACTTTTGGCTCCGCTCCAATCTCTCAAACCTCTGGTCGCAATTTCTTGATACGGTACTTTTCATGACGATAGCCTTCGCGGGAGTGTATCCGACTCCGGTCCTAATACGCATCATAATCACATGGTGGCTATTCAAGGTAGCCATGGGCTTCCTTTACACGCCGCTATCATATATCGGCCTACGTCTTTTGAGAGATAAGTAATCCGCATGAACGTACGGCCCGTAAGGACGCGCATATTCAAGGAAGACGAGGACTTGGCGGGCTTCATCACCAAGCACATTCCCAAGCTCAAGGAGGGAAATATCGTCGCGGTCGCTTCCAAGATAGTCGCTCTCTCGGAGGGGCGAACGACCGAAGTGAAGAGCGAGAAGGAGCGGGAGCGGCTGATTCGCTCGGAAAGCTCCTGGATGCAGCGTGTTTTTGGAAAGTGGTGGCTTACCGTGCGCGAGGGCGTAGTCATCGTCAATGCGGGCATTGATGAATCCAATTCTTCTGATGGGAAACTAATTTCGCTGCCCAAGGACAGCATGCGCGCCGCGCGCGAGATACGTGCGGCACTCCGCAAGAAATACCGCGTCAAGCGTCTCGGGGTAGTCATCACCGACAGTCGCGTCGCACCGCTTCGCGCAGGCGTCACGGGCATTGCGCTGGGGTATGCGGGTTTCAAGGGGGTGCGCGATTATCGCGGCAAGAAGGACCTTTTCGGGCGTACGATGGACGTCACTCAGATCAATATTGCCGATTCGCTCGCAACGGCCGCGACGCTCGTGATGGGCGAAGGGAGCGAGTGTCAGCCGCTTTCCGTTATCACCGATGCCCCCGTCGTCTTCGCTGATCGTATAGACCATAAGGAGACGCGCATACCGATGCGCCAAGACATGTACCGCGCGCTCTTTCGCGGCAAGCAGGTCAGAAAAACCAAGGCAAGAGGATAGCCATCGCTGCGCGTATCCATGAGAAGGGCGCTCCTTCTTCCGCACTCGCCACAATCCTCGCCGCGCGTGGCGTGGAGGTGGAGACAGGTATATCGGCGGCGTATGCTGCGGGTTGTTGCTGCGTGTACGCGGGAACAGATACGGAAGTCGGCTGCACCTTTGCCGGTATGACAGCCCCTGGTGCGACAGCGACCGAAGTCGTCGCAATGGTCGTTGTCGCCGTGGTAGAGGTACTTGCTCCCAAGACGAGAGGGGTAGAGGTGGGTTTCGGGAATGATGTGAGCAGCAAGTCCCACGTCTTGCGCTCTATTGCCGGTACGGCATAGGCCGTCGCCCATATACGCTTTTGCATATCGTCGCTCATGGGCCCGATCCCGCCGTCTAGCTCCTGCTGTGTCGCGATGTAGTAGTCGGGCATACGGTAGGTTCCTTTGTTCCAATCAAAAGGGGTCTGCCCGAGAGCGGTTGCGGCTTGCATCACCCAGCTTGTCGCAGAGACATCTCCGAAGCCTCCGTCGCCCGCCTGCGCCGCGTGTAGATAGGAGAGCGCCCTTGCGGTCGCGTCGGTGACGTGCGGAAGAGAGCGCACGAGCGCGAGCGCCTGCACCGCAGCCGCCGTCATGTCGGTACTCCCGTCCCACGAGCCGTCCGCCTGTTGGCGCGAAAGAATGAATTCCGTCGTCTTGAGGATGATGTCGTCTTGTGCCGTATAGCCGGCGTGCAGAAGGGGAAAGAGCGCGAAGATATCGTCGTTGTCCTGCGACGGTTCACCGACCTGAGTGCCGTCAAAAGCGTTCACGATCGGGGTGATGTAGTCGGTCGGTCCCATATACGGATTAACGCCGAGCGCCTCCAGCGCCATCGCGTGTCGTTCGTAGTCTGTCACGCTTGATAGAGTCGGCGGGTAGGCGAAATAGTACGCAGCCAAGTGCGCCCGCATATCGCCCGCGCCGCCTCCCGCCGTCGCGATAGCGACCCAGTCATTGAGGAGCGATGAGCCGAAGGAGCCGCTCGCATCTTGTTTACTCCACAGGAACGAGATCGCCCGCGAGACGTCAAAGGGATTGTGCAGAGTCAGACCCCCCGCGCCACTGTTTGTACTTGCCGCGGGAGTCTCGACGACGAGAGATACCACAAAGTCTATTGATGCGCCGATCGGACCGATATCGCTAAACGTCACGGGGTCGTATTCCATCAAGACGAGCGAAATGATGTCTCCGGAGGTGACAGAAAGCGCGGATGCTCCCACGCTTGCAGAGGCCGCATTTAGCTGCAGTTGCCAATAACTGTTTGTGGGAGGCGCGATACCGTTCACGCTGTCGATAAAGAGGCCAATGCCGAAATCCACAAATTGGATGTCGCTCAAGCCACCATCCGTGAGTGCCTGCTGGAGCGCACAGATCGCAAGATAACCGCCGGAATAATCGTGCGAGACACTAAGAGTGTCGGTGACTGTGCAGTGATCGCTGACGTTCACCGCTGTCGCCGCATACGAGTCCGAGGGCGTGCCGATGAAAAGAGAGAGGATAAGGGCTGCCAAGATAATGCGTAGTTTCATACCGAGTTTTTACTACCTAGTAATAATTAATAACCTTGCTTGTACCGCCACTCGATGGCGTCGCCGTTCGAGAGCCTTGTTTGGGATGCGCCCGTCTCGGATGAGGCGCCGTTCACATAAAGAATCCAGTAGAAGCCGCCGGTATTTTCCTTGCCATTGATTGATTCAACGAAGAACCCCAAGCCCGGGTAGTCGCGCCCGGTGAAAGTGAACGACGAAGACGCTGCCGCTGCGCGCATCGCATCAAGCACGCTCGCGCCGTCGGCGACATGCACGGGATACGTCGCTCCGTCGGCGGTTATCGTTACATCGGGCGGCGGGGCGATAGAGGACTCCTCCGCGGACGACGGAACATCTGGTGTCGTTGTGTTATCGGACGGTACGGAGGCGACTCCGGTGGCGGTGTCCGGTGGGGAAGCTGTCGGCGCGGCCTGTCTCTCCGGACGCAACGCGATAAGGCCGACGACGGCGAGGACAAGTATCGGGATAAGGTATGTTTTCTTCATAAAATCAAAATCTCCGCCCAAGCGGAGAGATTTTCAAGGCATATCCCATTCGGGCATGCGGTCTCCTGCTCGGGAATTCCGCCAGCTGGCGGAGGTTGACTGACGACCGGACTCGTTCCCATTTCGCCTACTGGCGGAGAGGGACTTTACCGTTGCGGCACAGTGCGGGAATTCCTTGCCTCGCCGAAGCTTTCAGCGAAGACGGGTCACCCGACTTCCACAATCAACCGTGAGAGTGATTCTATCCCCGCGCGCGGTAAGCGCAAGGTGCATAAGTCATTAGGAAACGCGACCTAGGTAAGCGCAAGCCCGCACACCAACATGCGCCTAGCTCCCGTTTTGCCTCGCCGTGGGGCGTTTAACCCAATCTGTACGCAGTGGTCGCGCCGGGGCTTACACATGTGTGTCCCGCAAAACAAGGCGCATGTTGGTGTGCGGGTAAATGCTATAGTGGCTGTATGCAATGGTATTGTGAGCCTTTCGCAGGCAAAAAAATCACCGTGCTTGGCCTTGGCCTGCTCGGTCGCGGCGTCGGAGACGCCGAATTTCTCGCGAAGTGCGGTGCCGAAGTTCTGGTAACGGACAAAAAGGACGAGGCGGAGCTGGCAGAGTCCGTCGCGCGTCTCAAGAAGTATCCGAACGTCTCGTTCCGCCTCGGCGGCCACGCGGAAGAAGATTTCACGGGCGCAGATATTGTAGTGAAGGCGGCCGGAGTTCCCCTAGATTCACCGGAAGTTGCTGCTGCCCAAAAAGCAGGAGCGAGCGTGGTTATGTCCACGGCGCTTTTCGCGAAGTATGCGGTGGCGAATCCGGCAGCCAGCGGGGGTGCCGAAATAGTCGGCGTCACCGGTACGCGAGGCAAATCTACCGTGACGCACATGATATTCCATGCATTGCAAAAAGTCGGCAGGCGCGCTCTTCTCGGCGGCAACATCCGCGGAAAATCCACGCTCGCTCTGCTGCCGGATATACGAAAAGGCGACATCTGCGTCCTTGAGCTTGATTCGTGGCAGTTGCAGGGATTCGGCGATATGCGAATAAGTCCGCACATAGCCGTCTTTACGAATCTGTATCCCGACCATCAGAATTACTACCACGATATGGATGAGTATTTTGCGGACAAGGCCAACATTTTCCGGTATCAAAAAGGGGGTGACAGCCTCATCGCGTCGCGTGGCCTAACAGAGCGCTTAAAAGCGGCTCAACCGCCACTTCCGCCGCTTTTCCCGCCGCCATTACCGGCGGATTGGGCGCTAAAAGTGCCCGGCAAGCACAACAGAGAGAACGCCGCGCTCGCGGCGGAGGCGCTCCGCGCCCTGGGAGTCAGCGAAGCCGACATCAAGTCCGGCCTTGAATCTTTTGAGGGAGTGGAAGGTCGTCTGCAGTTTGTGCGGGAGGTGCATGGTATCGGCATCTACAACGACAACAACGCGACGACTCCGGAAGCGACCATCGCGGCGCTAAGGGCGCTGCGGGACACTGAAGACAAGAAGGGGGCAAGGATTATCTTGATAATGGGCGGAGCGGACAAGGGTCTGGACATGTCGGACTTGACCGACGAAGTGAGAAAATGCTGTAAAGCCGTCGTGCTTCTTGAGGGCACCGGCACGGACCGCATTCATGCCGGGCTGGAAAGCGCGCTCGGCAACAAAATTATGATATATCATAATTTGCGCGATGCGCTTGGGGCGGCGATGGAAGCGGCCGTGCGCGGCGACATCGTTCTGTTCAGCCCCGCCTTCGCCTCCTTCGGCATGTTCAAAAATGTGTATGACCGCAACGATCAATTCCTTCAGGTCGCCTGCTCTCTTTCATGATAGGGATATTTGATTCCGGCGTGGGCGGACTCACAGTGCTGCGGGCGCTTCGCGAGGAGCTGCCGTCGGCGGATGTCGTGTATTTCGGCGACACCAAAAACGCGCCCTACGGGGAGCGTTCGCGCGAGGAACTTTCCGCACTTACGGTCGCCGGATTGCGGCTGCTCCAAGAGCGCGGCGCGGAGCGCATCGTGAGCGCGTGCAACAGCGTCTCGGCCTCGCTCGCCGTGTCGCTATACGATGCGTTCTCTCTGCGCCACGACCAGCTAATAGAAATGGTGGGCCCCACTGTTAGCTTCTTCCGTGGTACGACGATGCGTCTTGCGGTATGCGCCACGCCAGCGACGGTACGGTCGGATATTTACGGGAGTGCGTTCCGTATGATAGGCAAGGATGTGCACAGTATCGCGATACCGGAGCTCGCGGGTGCCGTAGAGTCGGGAGCGCCGGAGGCCGAGATAAAGAAGATTATATCGGGCGCGTTCGGCGGCGAGAAGAGTTTTGACGTCCTTATCCTCGGATGTACGCACTATCCTTTCGCCTCGGATGTTTTCAGGGACGTATTGGGTAGCTCTGTTACGTTGTTTGATCCCGCCGAAGAGGTAGCACAGCGCGCGCAAAAACAATTCTGGCCGCAGGAGGCGGGCAACGGCGGTACACGATTCATAATAAGTAAAGATTCGGAGCGTTTCCGCGCCCTCGCCGAGGAGCTTTTGCCCGATGAAGAGTATTCCGTGGAAGTGCTAGAGTAAGTCGTATGAAAATGTCCAAGAGCGTATATATGGTCGGCGTCGGCGGCATCGGGATGTCGGCTTTGGCGCAGCTTTTGACGCATCAGGGCAAGTCCGTAAGCGGGTCGGACAGAGAAGAATCTCCGGCGACGGCCATGCTCGGGGAGAAGAGAATCCGGGTTTGGATAGGCCATGACCAATGCAATATACCGGCCGATTGCGACCTGCTCGTATATTCCGATGCAGTGCCGGCGGACAATGCCGAGCGCGTGCGCGCGAAAGAGATGGACATACGGCAGATTTCCTACTTCAAAGCACTCGGCGAGGTATCCAAAGATATGCGCACCATCGCGGTAGCGGGGACGCACGGCAAAACGACGACGACGGGAATGCTCGCGGCGATACTAAAAGCGGCGGGGATGGAGCCGACGGCGATAGTCGGCTCCATCGTGCAAGATTTTCACTCCAACTTCCTCGCCGGAAGGGGTGATTTGCTTGTCGTTGAGGCGTGCGAGTATCGTGACCACCTGCTGGAGCTCTCGCCGGAGATACTGGTCGTTACCAATCTTGAGCTGGACCATACGGATTTCTTCCCGTCGCTCTCCGCGCTCCAGAGCACTTTCCGAAAGGCGGTGGAGCGCGTGCCCGCGCATGGATTTATCGTTACGGTGCCGGACGACCCGAGTATTGCACCTGTGCTAGCACGCGCAAAAGCGTCTATTATAGATTACACAGATATCGGGAGTTACGAACTCCCGACATTGAAACTCGTTGGGGAATTCAACAAAATGAATGCACTCGCGGCGAAGGCGGCCGCGCGCGCTGCATTTCCGGATATCGCGGAACCAATTATTGATAAGGCGCTTAAGGATTTCAGTGGCTCATGGCGTCGTTTTGAGTACAAGGGCGAAACGCCGCAAGGCGCACTTGTCTACGACGACTACGCGCACCACCCGACGGCAGTCCGTAAGACCATTGAGGCGGCGCGGGAGAAATTCCCCGGCAAGAGAGTAATCGTCGCCTTCCACCCACACTTGTATTCCCGAACCCGCGACTTCATGGACGAATTTGCGAAGGCTCTTGCGGGGGCGGACGAGGTAGTGCTAGCTCCCATATACGCCGCCCGCGAACAGCCAATCGCGGGCATCACGAGCGAAGTGCTTGCGGAAAAGATAAAAGCACTCGGCATTCCGGCGATATCACTCCCATCCCTCGCAGAAGTTCGCGATTCCCTCCTTGCTGCAAGCCACAAGCTACAGGCTACAGGCTTGATAGTAACTATGGGCGCAGGCGACATCTACAAGGTTGCGGAGCAGATAACGGAAGAGTAGTGTGCCTGCATGGGCGAGTCAGATACCACTCATGCCTCAGGCAAACTCTCTATAATCGGGACACCCATCGGCAACATGGGCGACATCACTTTCCGCGCACTGTGGAATCTGAAAGAGTGCAACGTCATATATGCAGAGGATACGCGGGTCACATTGAAGCTGCTCAACCACTACGGGCTTCGCAAGAAAGTCCTGCGTCTTGATGCGGCGATGGAAGCGAAGAAAGCGGAAGAGATAGTCGGGCGGCTTGAGGATGGGGAGCACGTTGCGTACGTCAGCGATGCCGGTACGCCCGGCATCTCGGACCCCGGCGCACGGCTTGTCGCGCATGTGCGCGAGGCACGGCCGGAAGCAATCATTGACGCGATACCCGGAGCTTCGGCACTCACGGCGGCACTCTCCATAGCCGGTGTCTCCGCCGATAAGTTTCTTTTCCTCGGCTTTCTCCCGCACAAAAAGGGTCGTCATACTGCGCTCGCGCTTATCCACGATACCAACGTACCGGTCGTTTTATACGAGTCGCCTCACCGCATTTTGAAGCTCCTTTCGGAACTGGCCGCGCACAACATCTCGCGCGTCGTGCTCGCGCGCGAGCTCACCAAAATGCACGAGGAGGTCCTATCCGGCGAGCCTCTGGAGCTCGCGTCCGAACTCAAAGAAAAGGGCGCCGTTCGCGGAGAATTCGTAGTAATAATAGACAGTAGCCGGTAGCCTGAATCTGGCAGTGTGTACAAATCCACACCTGCTCGTGTTGCGTTTACAGCTACAGGCTATAAGCTACAAGCTACAAGCTATTTTATGACTCTTGATGTACTAATCATGCTCTCCGGAGCGCTTGTGGCCGCCATGCCTTTCTTGGGCTTCCCGACCAGATGGGACACGATCATACTCTTCATTCTAGGCGTTTTCGTTTTCGCGCTCGGCGTCATAGTACGCCGACGAGGTACGGCAAGGGATAGAATTACGCACGACGATACGCAGCCGCCGTACTATTCCGAGCCGCAGTCTGGCGGCGGGGCCGCGTAGCGCGCGCCGTAGCGTCCATTTGAGGCGCATTTCTGGTACAATCCAGTCATGCCCGGCGGAGAGCAGCATGATGATGAACGCCGCGTTACCTATTTTGCGGCGACGCACACGCGCGGAAAGCGCGAGATGTTCGGCATACGCGCCCACGATAGAGGCAAGCACGTGTACGTCATCGGTAAGACGGGTATGGGCAAATCCACCATGCTTGAGAACATGGCGATACAGGATATCCAGAACGGCGAAGGAATCGCTTTCATAGACCCGCATGGCGCCACCGCCGAGAAGCTGCTGGATTTCGTACCGCACGACCGCATCAATGATGTCGTCTACTTCGCGCCATTTGACACAGAGTACCCTATCGGTTTCAACGTCATGGAAGACGTGGGCTACGATCGCCGTCACCTCGTAGTTTCGGGTCTCATGGGCGCCCTGAAGCGCATATGGGTGGACGCATGGAGCGCGAGGATGGAATACATCCTGCAAAACACTCTTCTCGCGCTTCTGGAGTATCCCGAGTCCACGCTGCTGGACGTCAACCGCATGCTCACCAACAAAGTTTTCCGCGCGGCGGTCGTGGAGAAGATAAGCGACCCCATAGTGCGCTCTTTCTGGACGGAAGAGTTCGCAAGCTTCACCGACACCTACGCTCGTGAGGCGACTCCCGCTATCCAGAACAAAGTCGGCCAGTTCACCTCCAACCCCCTCATACGCAACATCGTGGGGCAGCCCGTATCATCTTTTGACCTGCGCAAGATGATGGACGAGAAGAAAATATTCATCGTCAATCTCTCCAAGGGGCGAATGGGGGAGACCAACGCCTCTCTTCTCGGCTCTATGCTCGTGGTCAAGATATATCTTGCGGCCATCTCGCGCGCCGATGAGCCGGCTGCGCGCATGCAGAAGCTACCTCGGTTCTATTTCTACGTGGACGAGTTTCAGTCAATGATGAACGAAGCTTTTGCCGACATCCTGTCGGAATCGCGCAAATACAAGCTCGCACTCACTCTTGCCAACCAGTACATAGAGCAGATGGAGGAGAAAGTACGCGATGCGGTATTCGGCAACGTGGGAACCTTGGTGTGCTTCCGCGTCGGTCCCTTTGATGCGGAGGTGTTGAAAACGGTATTTGAGCCGACATTCACCGCGGAGGACATGGTTAGCTTGGGAATCGGTCAGATATATCTCACCCTCATGATAAACGGCGTGGGTTCGCGGCCTTTCTCGGCGGAGACGATACCGCCCATAGAGCCGCCGGAGGTAACCTTCCGCGACGACGTTGTCAGCGCTTCGCGCGACAAATACGGCAGGCGACGCGCCGACATGGAGGCTCTTATCATAAAGAAGCAAGGCGACTTCGCCTCTACGCCAAGAGCGGGCGTATCATCCGGTAGGGGTCGTGACTCGCGCGGCCGCGGAGGCCATCCTTCCGGCCGCGGTGGAGACGACAGGCGCACTGGGCCACCGCGAGTAGGCGCGCCCGAGCGCAGGTCGCCGCCAGACAGGCCGAGATTCCCCAACAGCAGTGACAGGCGCACAGGGCCGCCCGCGCGTATAATCACACCGGAAGGACAAAGGGGCGCTTTGCGCGCTGCGCTCGCTGCCGCGTCGCCGGCGGCGGTCCCGGCACCGGCTCCTCCGCCTGCGCGCTCTCCGGCCGACATACTTCGCGAACGTATGGCCCGCAAGGAATCCGGTCCGTCCGCACCACGATCCGGACAGAGCGACGAGCAGAGGCGCCCGCCAGAGCACAAGGCCGCTCCGGCAGGTTCGGGGAACGACCCACATGTGAAGCAACGCCCAAATGAAGTGACGCCGGAGATGCTAAAGCGCTTGCTAAAAGAGGAAGCGTAGCGCTGCGGGCAGACAGCATTAAAGCCGTTCGTAAAAGTTGAGCAGTATCTCAAGCCCGAGCCGCGAACCAAATAACTACGATGTATCTATAGATACATCGTAGCTATGGTGCGATGTCCACAGATTTTTTGGTCCGTGCGGCAGATGCGTTTTGCTGCGGGCATAATCATTCTTATGAGAGGTGTAGCGGGTTTTGCGCTTGCCGTGCTGTTTCTCGTGCCGATGAGCGCATCGGCCGATGCGCTCATCAACATCAACACGGCTGACACGGCGACGCTCCAGACGCTCAACGGCATCGGCCCCTCAAAAGCTCAGGCCGTTCTGGATTACCGTACGCAGAACGGCCCGTTCGCGACGATAGAGGAAATAAAAAATGTGAGCGGTATCGGTGACGCCACATTCAACAACATCAAGGATTTCATCACGGTCGGCGAAGGCACGCAGCAGCAATCCGATACCAGCACGCAAGTACAGCAGCAAACGCAGTCGTCGCAAACCGACTCACAGGCAGATGCGCAGAAACAAGGCGATACGGCGCCCGTCTCTTCCTACGTCCCGCCTCCGACACCCACCATCTTCGCCGATGCCGGAGGAGACCGTACCGTTATCGTCGGAGCGGACACGAGATTTGACGCGCGCGCGTACGGGAAGGACCAGAGCGACCTCACCGGCAAAGTGCGTTTTTCATGGAATTTCGGCGACGGCTCCACCGCAGAGGGCATGAGCGTCCTGCACCATTTCTCATATCCGGGGCGTTACGCCGTCGTCTTGTATGTAGCGGAAGACAGGGAAGCAGTGAGCGACCGCATCACCGTCGCAGCCGAGCCGGCGAAGCTCGCGTTCAATTCATTGCCGGACGGCTCCGTCGCGATAGAAAACATGGCGGGGCGCGATCTTGATCTTTCGGGGTGGATAGTAAAACAATTCGGCCGGTATCTCATGCTGCCGGAGCACTCCATAATCTTGTCCGGCGAGAGTATTCACATTGCGCAGCCGACGCTCGGCTTCTTTGCCAATACGGACGCCGAGCTTGATTACCCCAACGGCGTAGTGGCTCTGCATGCGGGAGAAAGTACGGAGTCCGCAGACGATACGAGCGCATCGGCGGCGCAGGCCGCGCCCGCGCCACCCGCCGCGACGGTGCAAGTGGCTTCCGCCGATGCGAGCGTCGCGGGCAGCATTCCGTTATCGCATTCGTACGCGCAGCCTCCTCCGGCGGACGAGCCCGCCGCCGAGCCTTCCGATACCGTGGCCGACGAGGAGGCAACGTCATCTCAAATTGCCGCCGCGGCGGAAGTGGCGGGCGGCTCTTTCATGTGGTGGCTGGCTGCTCTCGCGCTCGCGCTCGCGGCGGGCGGCGCGCTGGTCGCCGCGCGCTATTTTGGGAAGAGGGAGTGGGATATCGTGGAAGAATAGAAGCAGGGCGCGCAGTGCCTTTGTGAACGACACATTGGTGCACGCTTGTGTCGGCATCACCACTACCGTATCTCATCCCCGTTTGTTTATTTGCTGCGCGATGTTCACAAAGGCACTGCGCGCCCTGCTTCCGATGGGGAGGCTGGTGCGGTTGCTTCGCGCCGTCGCGCTGCGGAGTCTCCAAAACACTTTCGCCCCCGCCTGCGCGGAGGGAGGTGGTTTTCAGAGACTGCCATGCCGCTTCCGATGGGGAGGCTGGTTGTTTGGAAATAAGGCGGAAAGTGGTGTACTGTTGTTCGTATGTCGGTAAAACCTACCGTTATCGTTACTGGCGGAGCGGGGCTCATAGGCTCCGGCCTCATAGAGCTGCTCTTGCCCAAATACCGCGTCGTTTCTTTAGACAACTACTTTATCGGGACTCCGGATAATCACATCAAGGGTGCAGAGTATGTGAAGGGGCACACGAAAGATATAGAAGAGCTGCTGGGAGAGGAAAAGCCCGTCATCATCTTCCATCTGGGCGAGTACTCCCGCGTGGAGCAGAGCTTCAACGACATTGACCTCGTGTGGGAGTCCAACGTAATGGGCACTTTTCACGTGCTGGAATATTGGCGAAAGCGCGGCGGCAAGCTCGTCTATGCCGGCTCAAGCACCAAATTCGCCGACGGCGGCTTGGGGCGCGACCAAAGCCCGTATGCGTGGATGAAAGCTTCCAACACCGAGCTTGTGCGCAATTTCGGCAACTGGTTTGGCCTGCCATACGCCATCACATATTTCTACAATGCGTACGGTCCGCGCGAGCTCTCCAAGGGGCCATATGCGAGCGTTATCGGTCGCTTCAAGGAGCAATATTGGGCGGGCGAGCCGATAACGGTCGTTGCTCCGGGGACACAGCGGCGCAATTTCACCGCGGCAGAGGACATAGCTCGCGGGCTCATGATGGTGGGGGAAAAAGGACAGGGGGATGAGTATGGATTGGGAAGTCCGGAATCATACTCCGTGTTGGAGATAGCGCAGATGTTCGGCGCGGAGACAAAGATGCTGCCCGAGCGCAAGGGCAACAGACAGGATTCCATAGTGGATACCGCACGCGCCGAGCACGAATTCGGCTGGAAGCCGGAGCAGACCGTCCAGCAATACATTG
>JANLHO010000046.1 GCA_024654485.1 Patescibacteria group bacterium
CTGCGCGACGGCGAAGCAGCCGCAATTGGCCGCCGCGACGATTTGCGAAGGGTCTACCAGCACTCCCATCAACGCTCCGAGAACGAGCGCCGATGGCACGACGCCTTTGTGCATCGCAAATATGTCGGCGCGTATCCTCATATCACTCCGACGAAATCCGCCTCAAGGATATAACGCGCGCTCTTGCCGGTGAGGGTGTCGCAGGTGACGAGCGTGAGCTTCGCGCCCAATGAGGGCGAGAGATCAATGTAAGCGCCTGCTTCCACATCGGCCCTCTCCACGCCCGTAACGCTATAGAGATAGCTCTTGCCGTCTTGCCCCTCAATCGTGATGATATCCCCCACCTCAAGCTCCGACACCCGATTGAAAGCTTGGAACATTTTGTTGCGCACGATAGGCAGATTGGACGAGTGCGCGAAGATTATCATGTTGCCCTTCGCGCCAAGCCTCGCGCTGTCTACATAGCGCACGGGGCCGTTCACTAGCAGCGCGTCCAGCGCAGCTATATCGCGCGTATTCGGATTTTGTACGGGCAGGTCAAGCCCGATAGCTCCCGCCTTGATGTGCGCCGGCAAAGTAGACTTCCCGCTGTTTGCCGTTTGGCGTTCGCCGCTGTCTTCTCCCAATTGCGGCAAGCTGGAGAGCGCGAGCTCACGGCTCGCTGGGATGGATCCGCCAGCTGGCGGAGAGCCGTCAATGTAATACGGGACAAGTCCGATGGAGTCGGTCACGGAAAGCGTACTGAAAAAAAGCACTATGACGGCAGCCAGAAAGACCGGCAGTGGCGCTTTCCTCTGCACCGGCTCGCGGCTCGCGGAGTTGTTCAAAGTATTCATACTCCTGTATTGAGACCAAGATAATACCCTTATTAGAGCACTTTGTCAATCTCTATTGACAAATGCCCCGATATATGTAGAATAGCGTTTACGTTTATAATATTTTCTCCCCCATATGCATGATGATCACCAAGACAAGGCGAGAGATGCCGCTACGGGCACCTCATATGTATCGCACAAACCGAACGCCGCTTTTGACGAACCGGTAGCAACGAGCTTGCTCTCAAGCATCCTTGCCGTCGTCGGTCTCGTTATACTTGTGGTCGTCATCATCTGGGGACTCGTGCATCTCGCCGGTCTCTCGGGCAATTGGTTCTCTTCCATCTTTTCGCGCTCGTCCGCATCGGAGATAATCGTACGCGCTCCCGAGAGAGCGACTTCCGGTGAGGCCATGACCATTAGCTGGGAATACGCTCCGAAGTCGGAAGGCGCATACGCGCTCGTTTATCAGTGTCAGGATGACCTGTTTTTCGTGACGCCGGGTAATGCGGGTGTCATGAGCCGAGTCCCGTGCGGTGCCGCGTTCATACTCTCTTCCACTACGACCGCTATCTCTCTCACCCCTGTAGCTTCCGGCGAGGGCGACATTTCCGTGCCTATATCTATCGCTTTTGTCTCCGCCACGGACTCCGCGGCCGAAGCGCAGGGAAGCGCTGCGGTACTAATCGGGCAGCCCGACGCAGCCCCCGTTGAAGACTCGCCCGCAATACCGCCCCAAGAAGAAGCCGCGCCGAAGCCTGCGCAGGCAACTCCCCCGGACCTATACGTACGCATAATGTCTGTGGGTTCCGATGGATACGGCCAGGGAATCGCCACCTTTGATATATCAAATGTGGGCGGCAGCTCTTCCGGCGGCTACTATTTTGAGGCGCAGCTGCCGACCACCGCCTACGGACAGGGGTACAAATACACATCTCCCCTTCAGAAATCTCTCGCGCCTGGCGATCATATCGTCAACACTCTGCGCTTCACGCAGGCTGTCAATGGCATCTTTAGCGTGACGGTAGACCCTTCCGGAGCCGTCAGCGAATCTACCGAGACCAACAACTACGCGTATCAGACTCTCTCCGCTTACTACAACCAGCCGACGTATTACAACAATCCGCAGCCCGCAGGCTCCGGCACGGGGCAGCAGTATTACCAGTACGACCCCAACCAGCCGCAAACGTACTACATGTACTAGCCCGAACGGCACGGGCTCTGCAAAAATCCGCAGTTTTTGCCGGTAACAACCCCGAACTACGATGTCTCTATAGAGACATCGTAGTTTATAGACCATAGTGTATTTTTGGACGCTCACTCCAATCCGAAGTAATCGCGCACGCGCATATCCCCTTCCAATTCATCTACTATCATATACAAGACGTCCTTGCCTATCCTGAAATCGGCCTTGAGGAGTACGATGAAGTCTTCGCAGTCATAAGGGTATATCCATACGCTGTCTTGCAGTCGCATAAATCCTACTGATATCAGAGTACGCCGAAGTTTGACGCGCACAGATTTACGATATTCGGGAATGTCAAAGATGAGTATCCGCCAGCGTCCGTCCCATCGACGCGGCCTATCGCGGAGCATCTCCTTCGCTTGAAGGCGAGAGAGTTCCGATTGCCCTTTTGCCGTAAGGCGCAAGCGACCGTTTGCGTTGGCGACGAGCAATCCGGCCTTGGACAGCTGCCGTCGCGTCCGCGCGATAGTGCTCGCATCCGAAAAATCAAAGTCTGAAATCCCTATCTTCTTCATTGCCCCGATAACGTTGGGCGCAGCCATGGCAACCCCTATTATGACACCGGCCTTGACGGCGGCGAGCACGGCCTTGCGGACATTGCGACGTTGTGCTCGCTTCTTTCCTCTATTCTCCAACATTCCCATATTAAGCTACGATGTCCCTATAGGGACATCGTAGCACAGACAACGCGAGCTGGTTAATCAAGGCTCGTGATTGGCGGGTGTTTGTTTGTGGTCGCAAGAAAATCAAATATCAAGCGTCGCTTCCTTGGCGTGGGATTGGATGAATGATTTTCGGGCGGGGACGTCCGTGCCCATCAGCATGTCAAAGACCTGATCGGCTTCCTGCGCATCAAGTATCGTGACCTGCTTCAGGATTCTACGCGCGGGGTCCATGGTGGTTTCCCAGAGTTCGTCGGAGTTCATCTCGCCCAGACCCTTATATCGCTGGACAGATACCTTTCCGCCCGAGGCGGACCGGCCCTGGGCCGGAGCCTCCCCTGTTTCGCTCTCGCCTTCCGGAGCCTCTCCCGTGATGTCTTCAAGTCCGACATTCTTCCCTACGAGCTTCGCAAGCTCGGCGTCGCTGTATGCATAGGCGACCTCCTTGCCTTTCCTGACCTTGAAGAGAGGGGGCTGTGCGATGTAGAGGTGTCCGCCGTCCACTACCGGGCGAAAATGCCGGTAGAAGAGCGTCAGGAGTAGCGTGCGGATGTGTGCGCCGTCCACGTCGGCATCCGTCGCTATGATTAGCTTGTGATAGCGAAGTTTCCCTATGTCAAAAATGTCCCCTATCGCCGTGCCGAGAGCGACCACCAGATTCTTTATCTGCTCGCTGGCGAGCATCCTGTCCAGCCTCGCGCGCTCTATATTCAGTATCTTGCCGCGCAGAGGCAGCACGGCCTGCGTCCTGCGGTCGCGGCCCATTTTGGCGGTGCCTCCTGCCGAATCCCCCTCCACTATGAAAAGCTCGGATTCTTCCGCGCTCTTGCTCTGGCAATCGGCGAGCTTGCCCGGTAGCGATAGCCCGTCCAGAGCCCCTTTGCGGAGGATGCTGTCTTTCGCGGCTTTCGCCGCCTTGCGGGCTTTCATCGCGAGAGCCGCTTTGCCGAGTATTGCGCGCGCGTCGTCGGGATGTTCCTCCAAGAAGGTCGCGAACGCCGAGCCGAATACGGACTCCGTCGCTCCGCGCGCCTCCACCGAGCCGAGCTTGGATTTGGTCTGGCCCTCAAACTGCACCTCGCGCATTTTTACGGATATGACAGCCGTGAGACCTTCAAGCACGTCGTCTCCCGTGAAGCTGTCGCTCTCCTTACCTCCCTTGTTGGCCGCGTTCAGGGTGCGCGTAAGCGCCGTCTTGAATCCGGTCACGTGCATGCCGCCCTCTGTGTTGTAGATGTTGTTGGCAAAGGCCGAGAGACGCACGGAAACGTCGTCCACGTATTGCAGGGAGACCTCCACCATGACGCCATCTTGCTCCTTTTCCACGTAAAAGATGTTTTTATGCAGAGGTTGCAGATGCCTGTTCTGAAAAGCCACGAGGGAGCGCAGACCGCCCTCAAAATAGAAAGTCATTGATGGAGCATCAATCCCCAGATCGCGCAGGTAGTAGACGCCCTCCCCATCCATTTTGCTTCCCGAGCCGAACGCTTTTGCGTCGGCTAACCGTAAATCAAGTATGGAGATGCGCAGGCCGCGCACGAGGTACGCCTGCTGGCGCATGTGCGCGATTATCATCTCCCAGCTTAGTTCGCGCTCCGTGAATATCTTGGGGTCGGACTCAAAAGTGATTATGGTCCCGTGCGCGTCGGACGCGCCTATCTTCTTCACTTTGCCGACGGGCTTGCCGCCGTTTTTGTACTCCTGCAAATATCTGCCGCCGTCGCGATGCACTTCAGCGCGCAGATCGCACGATAGAGCATTGACGACGGATACTCCCACGCCGTGCAATCCTCCGGAGACCTTGTAACCCTCGCCGCCGAATTTGCCGCCGGCGTGCAGCTTCGTCATGACGGTCTCAAGCGCCGAGACCTTGGTCTTGGGATGCATGTCCACGGGGATGCCTCGTCCGTTGTCCGCGACGCGTACGCGGTTGTCCGGCAGTAGCGCTATTTCAATATCATTGGCATATCCGCCCATCGCCTCGTCGCGAGAGTTATCAAACACTTCCCAGATAAGGTGGTGCAGTCCGGTCGTGCCGGTCGTGCCGATGTACATGCCTGGCCTGCGTCGCACGGCCTCAAGCCCTTCAAGCACCGTGATGTCGCTCGCACCGTAAGACGAACCCCCCTTTGCGGGGGCCGATTTCGGGGCCGATTTTGCCTTCTTCGTAGCCATGTTTTGGTGCACCCATTATACCACTACACCGACTTTTTTTCCACGAAAAAGTCGGTGTAGTGGTATAGCAAAAAAGCCTGCGGTTGACAGGCGAAAGTGGATTACGAGGCCGCGAAAAAGAGCTCGGACGATGGCCCTGACTAGCGCACTTCCCAGCCCTCTTTTTTTGCCGCCTGATATACGGATTCCATGCGCACATTCGCTTCCTCGTCGGTCAGCGTGCGGTCAAAAGATTGAAAGACGAGTCGGAATGCGTATGAGGTCTTTCCCGTTTTCTCGTTCTTGTATTCGTCAAATTTTTCGCTCCGCACCAGCAGCTCGCCCGCGTGCGAGCGTATTACTTTAAGGACTTCTTCCGAATCCTCTCCGGAGGGAACCCACAGCGCGATATCGCGGACGATGAAGGGATACTTGGAGAAGGGTCTGTATTTTTCTGTGGTGGAGACAGGAAGAGCGTCGTACGCATCGGCCTTTGCTTCCTCAAGAGGCACCTCGCGTACTCCATCCGCATCCGCCGTGCCGAGCATGAGCACCTCCGTGCCTCCTTTCCACGCCATGCCTATCTCAAAAAGGCGAACTTCCTTGAGGCCGAGCAGGTCCTTGTTGTGCTCGTTGCGCACAAGAGCTTCTTTCAGGCCGTCTACAAGATTCGCGCGCAGATAAGGTCGCGTGCTGTCCACTTTGTTGAGCACCGCGCGCTCTCCCTCGTCGGCGAAAACGGAAGTAAACACTTCCGAATAACCTTCCGCGACGAGCTCCTCGCGCTTGCGCTCTGCGGCGAGAAAGACGCCGTTGATATCCGGCTCTTTCCCGAACTTAGGCAGCTCCATGGCCGGCACCGAGTCGTATCCGACGATGCGTCCGACTTCCTCTATCAGATCTTCAGGGATTTGCAGGTCTAGTCGCTCCAACGGTACCCGCACGGAAAAACTATCAGGTGTCACCTCATCGCATGGCAGGTCAAGGCGGCGAAAGACGTCGGCTATGGCCTCCGGCTTGAGCGACGTACCAAGAACGGCATTAATCTTCTGCACTGATACGTAAACCTCGCGCTGTCCATCCTCCCTGCCTGGATATTCGTCCACGTATCCGGCGATGTCTCCGCCCGCTACATCCGCGATGAGCTGCGCGGCGGCAGAAAGGCCGTATGCAGTAAGCTCAGGCGAAATTACTTGCTGGAAACGCTCGGAAGCGTCGGTCTTGAGCTTCAGTGCCTGCGAAGTCTTTCGTATCATAGTACCTTCCCAATTGGCAGCCTCAAGGATTATGTCCGTAGTATTCTCGTCCACTCCGGTCGGCTTGCCTCCTTTGACGCCGGCGATGCTCACGGCCGCGCCGGACGAGTCGGCGATAACGAGCATGGAATCGGTCAGCTCGTACTCCTTGTCGTCCAGTCCGACCATTTTCTCCCCCGCCTTAGCGCCGCGCACATTGAGTTGGTATTTGCCGTTTTCTGTTTTCTGTTTGCTATTCACTAATTTATCCGCATCAAAAGCATGGAGCGGCTGCCCCAGGTCAAACATGACGTAGTTGGTAGCGTCCACGACATTGTTGATGGAGCGCTGACCTATCACATCAAGGCGCTTGCGCAGCCACTCCGGCGACGGGCCGACCGTGAGGCCTTTTATGCGGCACGCGCTGAATCTCGGGCAGTGCTTTGCGTCCTCTATTTTTACCTGCAGGTCTTCCGTCTTGGGCTCCAGAGCTACCTCCTGCCTCAATGGGTCCGCCTTCATCGGCACATCAAGAATGGCCGAGATCTCTTTCGCTATGCCGCGATGCGATAGGCAGTCGTGCCCGCGATTGGGCGTAACTTTTACATCAAGCACCCAGTCGTCCCCTGCCCCTGCCCCGTGGTCACCATGTGACTTCACGGGGTCTATCCCATCTATCTCAAATGCGTGGAAGGTGAGCGCGTCTGCCAGCGTCTGCGCCTCCGGCAGCGGTTTATCAAAGTACGTTTGCAACCATTCCCGTGAGATATTCATACAGGGTGGTAAGCAGTGACCAGAGACCGGAGACCGGAGCAACATTGCTGTTGATGCTTTCTGTTTACTGTTCGCTGCCTGCCCCGTCGGCGAAGCTGTATTCGGGGTTCGCTGTTCGCTAACATACTAGAATTGGTTGATGAAGCGCAGGTCGGCGGAATGCATGAGGCGAATGTCGTCTATGCTCCATTTCAGCATCGCAAGGCGGTCCACGCCGAAGCCGAAGGCGAATCCCTGATATTTATCGGCGTCCACGCCGGCGCTCTTGAGCACATTGGGATGCACCATGCCGGCGCCTCCCATCTCCATCCACTTATCGCGGAGCTTCTCCGGTACATGCTCGCCGACGAGCCGCATATCCACCTCTACGGATGGCTCGGTAAAAGGAAAGAAGCTCGGCCTGAACCGCACTTCCACCGAAGCGCCGCCGTAGAGCTCGCGGAAGAATCGCGCAAGCGTCCCCTTCAGGTTCGCGAGCGTCACGTCTTCGCCCACTGCGAGAGCCTCTATCTGGAAGAATTCGGCTTCATGCCCCATGTCCGTCGCCTCGTTCCGGAAGGCCTTGCCTATGGAAACTATGCGATATGGCGGCGGGTCCCCCCGCTTTATCTGCGATTCCATGTACCGCGACTGGACACTGGACGTATGCGTGCGCAAGACCATCCCCGGCTCGTCCTTTATGAAGAAGGTGTCCTGCATGTCGCGCGCGGGATGGTCCTTGGGGAAATTCAGCATGTCAAAGTTGTACCGCTCGCTCTCAAGCAAAGGGCCGCTCTCAAGCGCAAAACCCATGTCAAAAAAGATGCGGTTTGTTTCGCGAATTAGTGACGACACGGGATGTATGTGGCCACGCTCCATTTCGAGAGTATACCCCTGCGGGGCGTTTTCGGAAAAAGCGGCATGGGGGCACGCCTCACATGCGCCATGCATACAAGAACGTGCTTATGTGCTATAAAATACGGACGCCTTATGACGATATTGACCTATACGCTTCTTTTCGTTTCGCTTTACTTTGAAGTATTCCTGCTGGTTTCCTTCTTGGAGCGGAAATTCTACAAGCACGCGGGTGCACGAGCCTTCTACGGAGCGGATGCCCTGCCGTCGGTCGCTATCGTCGTACCGTGCTTCAACGAAGAGCGCACGATAGAGAGCACGCTAAAGAGCCTTGCTGCTCTGGACTATCCCAAGGAAAAACTTGAGATAATAGTCGTGGATGACGGGTCTACGGACCGTACACACGCGATAGCGCAAGAGTTCGCCGCGGCTCTTAACACAGCGAGCGCCGCAACGGGGGGTCGGCATTTGCCCGCTTGCGGCGCTAGCCGCCGCCCCGCGGCGGCGTCGAACAATGTCCTCATCGGGCAAATGCCGACCCCCCGTTGCGGCGCTCGCTGT
>JANLHO010000047.1 GCA_024654485.1 Patescibacteria group bacterium
ATCCTGCTCTTTCAACGGCCAGACGATCACCAACGGCCAGTCGGTGACGGCGTATCAATCTTCCACCGTCCCGTACGGCTCTTCTTGCACATCTCAAACACGCACGTGTTCCAATGGCTCGCTATCCGGTTCGTACCAATACAGCTCATGCAGCGTGAATCCGCCGACTTCGTGCACCTTGGACGGCGTCACCGTACCTCACGGTTCGTCGCATACGTTCTATACACAGCAAGCGGCCCCTTCCGGCTCGCTCTGCTCCTCGTATGCGCAATCGCGAACGTGCACCAATGGCACGCTCTCCGGCTCATCCTCGTACCTATATGCATCGTGCTCTTGCACTACCTCATACTCCTGCACCGACTCGCAGCACATACAGTATACGAACCCACAATGCCAGACATCCCCCTACGCCACGTGCACCTCTCCCGCATTCTGCACTGAAGGCTCCGCCGCGTGCCTCTATCCGCCGCCCGTGTTCATCCAATCCGGCGGAGACCTCACGGGCCATCTGCAGGCCACGCCGCAGATAGTTCCCACAGGATTGCCCACTACAATCACATGGAACGTAGACAACGTATCCGACTGCACCGTCTCCGGTGACAATGGCGATGGCTGGTCCGGAACCTCCGGCTCGCACTCCTCAAGTCCCATACTTCAGCAGACCATATTTACGCTGCACTGCGACCCGCTTGACGGCTCTACTTTGAACGAAAGCGTCGTAGTCAACGTGCTTCCCATCTTTCAGGAAATCTAAGTTTGTATCCCCTAGCGACATATTTTTGGGGTCTCTGCAGCGCGACGGCGCGAAGCCGAGGGAATTTTTAGTAAAAAATTCCCGACCCCGCAAAATATGTCGCTAGGGGATAAGCAACGAAATCTAGATACCAACGCACCTGTTGATATCGCCCGCAACACGCCACAGGGGCGTGTACAATTACGAATATGAGCGGTGGCAGGGCCTCATCAGTCAATATCGCACTCGGAATATCGGTCGCAGTCATCATACTCTTCGCATTCACGGCCAGCGCGTGGACTGGTCCCACGGCAAGCCCCCCCAACGGCAATGTGGACGCGCCGATAAACGTCGGCTCCACCGATCAGGTCAAGGACGCCTCTCTGGGACTCAACGGCCTCGCCGTCTTCGGCAATGCCATACTTTCCGGCTTGAGTCGCTACCTCAACTTCGGCAGCATCGCCGGCTCCTCCGGCTACGGCTTCCGCGACAGTGGAGGCACCATACAGTTCAAAAACAGCGGCGGCACGTGGGAACCTCTCGGCTCGGCTTCCGGCGGCTCGCAGTGGACCACGTCCGGCAGTCGCATCTACTACAACAGTGGCAATGTCGGCATCGGGACGACGAACCCCGGATACAAACTGCATGTACTCGGCGACATATATGCCAACGGCGGCTGGCTTCGCACGAGCGGAAGCGCGGGCTGGTACAGCGAAAGCTACGGAGGCGGGTGGTATATGAGTGATTCTACATGGCTCCGCGCCTACAACAACAAGAGCATCTACACAGGAGGCACAGTCCGTGGCGACGGGGGATTATGCATCGGCAGTGATTGCCGCACCAGTTGGCCGACATCCAGTAGCCCGTCTCTCGTCTGTCAGAGGTTTGCGCAGGATTTCAGCGGGACATTCTCGCAAATGAGCTGTCCGTCAGGATGGATAATGACAGGCGGCGGCGGCTCATGCGACAACGGCTCACTGCGCAACACCAGATCAGCCGGCAACGGATGGGAAATGACATGTGCCGAGTATGGCTCACAAAACCGTCTGGAAGTCGTGTGTTGCCATTTGTAGGGCGGTCTCCCAACGAGTGCCACTTTGGCTTGACGTGGCCGCCGACATATACAAGCGCACCCGATTTTTGCTTTGCATTCCTGATGTATACGGAATATCGTGCATGAAAGTGCACATTTTGTTCGGCATTGCCGCGGCGGGACAGGGCGCGTACAATGACTTGACGCACACACGACTTTTGGTAGTATGTGCGCACGCACGCTCCGTGCGTATTCTTTTCGGCACAAGGCCGATCCGCCCTAGCGCGGATGCCGAGTTATGCTTCGTGCGGCGTAGCGAACTGCATTAAGCGGAGATAGCGAGGCGAGGGAATCCTGGAGCAACTCAAACGCGTTGGCAATAATTTATAAGAGCTGTTAGCTAGTCCCTGGCAGCTAAAATCTAGAATCTATTAACATTATGGCAGCAGAAGCATTTGATCGCAGTAAGCCGCACGTCAACGTCGGCACCATAGGTCACGTAGACCATGGCAAGACCACGCTCACGGCGGCGATCCTTTCAGTTCTCTCCAAGGCGGGCAACGGCTACTCCGCGAGCACGAAGGGAGTGGAGGAGATAGACAAGGCGCCGGAGGAAAAGGCGCGCGGTATCACCATATCGCTCTCGCACTCAGAGTACGAGACACCGAATCGCCACTATGCGCACGTAGACGCGCCCGGGCACGCCGACTACATCAAGAACATGATTACGGGAGCCGCCCAAATGGACGGCGCCATCCTCGTGGTCGCCGCGACAGACGGCGTCATGCCGCAGACCCGCGAGCACATCCTACTCGCGCGCCAAGTCGGCGTCCCCAAGATAGTCGTCTTTCTAAACAAAGTGGACCAGGTAGACGACAAGGACCTCATAGACCTCGTGGAAGAAGAAGTACGCGAGCTGCTGGACAAGCAGGAATTTGACGGCAAGAGCACCCCCGTAATCCGCGGTTCGGGCCTCAAGGCTCTTGAGAGTCCGGAGCCGGGCAACGAATGGAGCGACAAGGTTATGGAGCTCGTGAAGGCGCTTGATGAGTACATCCCGCAGCCCGTGCGCGAGCTGGACAAGCCTTTCCTCATGCCGATTGAAGATGTCTTCTCCATAGAAGGCCGCGGCACAGTCGTCACGGGCCGCATAGAGCGCGGCAAGGTGAAGGTGGGCGAGGAGGTGGAGATAGTCGGCATCAAAGACACGCAGAAGACCACCGTCACGGGCGTTGAGATGTTCAACAAATCCCTGCAGGAGGGTCAGGCAGGCGACAACGCTGGCGTCCTTTTGCGCGGTACCAAGAAAGAAGACGTGCACCGCGGACAGATTCTCTGCGCTCCCGGCTCGGTGAAGCCGCATACGGAGTTTGAAAGTGAGGTCTACATCCTCACCAAGGAAGAGGGCGGCCGCCACACTCCTTTCTTCACCGGCTACAAGCCGCAGTTCTACATCCGCACCACCGACGTCACAGGAGAGGTGACCCTCAAGGAGGGCGTGGAGATGGTGATGCCGGGCGACACCGTGACCTTCAAGGTGAAGCTCACGAGCCCCATCGCCATGGAAGACCAGATGCGCTTCGCCATTCGTGAGGGCGGAAAGACGGTAGGCGCAGGCGTTGTCACCAAAATCGTGGCTTAAAAACCGCATTATTTGCGAACCCGGGAAACCCGCCCACGTGGCGGGTTTTCTTGTATGCGCGAAAGAATATAGGTGATAATTAATAAGGGTCTGCCGTTCAGGCCGACCAAAAATCCCGCGGCACTCCGTGCGGAGTGGGACAAAAAGTCCGCATGGGCGCGCAAGCACGGCAAGCGATGCTCTTCTGCCGAAGATCTTTTGGAAGACTTGTTAAAATAGCGAGATGATGGAACTCATAGAACCGTCCACGGAGTACAAGAACTCTTTTATTGAGGCGGTGAAGGAGTATAAGGAGGATACGGTGGATTCCTTCCGGCACGCAAAGTATCGGGAGCTTTCTTTGCCCGAGTTGGAAGCAGATTTCGGAGGGTTCGTTGCGCGCGAGCTGGGGAAGTCCGAAGGCGAGAATCTGCCTGAAGGGTACGTTCCGCAGACGGATTACTGGCTCGTGGACGGAAGTGAATTTATCGGGCGCGTGAGCATCCGCCACTCTCTTACGGAGCACTTGCGGCAGCTTGGCGGACACATCGGCTACGACATCCGCCCGAGCAAGAGGCGGAAAGGATACGGCACGAAGATATTGCAGCTCGCGCTCCCGAAAGCGCGCGAGCTGGGTATAGAGCGCGTCCTCGTCACTTGCGACGCCGGCAACGCCGCTTCGCAGAAGATTATAGAGAAGAACGGAGGCGTTTTGGAGAATCAGGTATCCGACCCCGAAACCGGCGGCAGCAAAATGCGCTTTTGGATAGACCCCTCCGACCATCCCAATACTTCACATTTTTCTTAAGTATCGGGATACGAAGAGACGAAGGAATGTCGGAAATCGTTTGAATTGTCGGTTGAGTCTTTTGCTCAGATAGCACCGGGTGACTTGATATTGCATTTTGGTACGCATTAGTGCATACTCTGCGGGTTCTATGACAGCAGAATCGGCGGCTAAAAAGAAGACAACGCGCTCGCGGGCGTCGGCCGGAGGTAGATCCGCCTCGGGCGGAAAGAAAGCGGAAGCAAATACTCCGTCGCGTCTGCGCATCCGAGTGCGCGCTTACGAGCACGGCGTTTTGGACAAGGCAGTCAAGCAGATAATAGACGTCGCCGCGCGGCACAGCGCCGAGGTGGTAGGCCCCGTTCCGCTCCCCATTGATATAAAGAAATACACGGTCAACCGTGCGGCTTTCATTGATAAGGACTCCCGCGAGCAATTTGAGATGCGGATACACAAGCGCATGATAGACATCCTCAGTCCCGCGCCCAAGGTGATAGAAGCGCTAACCAATATTGACCTTCCCTCGGGCGTCAGCATTGATGTCAAAATGATGTAAAAACCAGCGTTGCTTTCTTAAGACGCCTGCCCCGTAGCCAAAGCCCGCTGAAGCGGGCTTTGTGGTACTGGGGTAAAGATGATGTAATAGGGCAAAAAAGCGCCGTCCGCCCCTGTGCGGACGGCGCTTTTGTGCACACCCCTGCGTTGCACTGCGCGCTTGCACCGCATGTAATGCGGTATACTTTCATATATGAGACGCACGCTTCGGGTCGGCTCGCTTGCCGTGTTTACAGCCGCGCTGTTGGCTTACATGATGCTTTCACTGCCGCTCGCCGTGAGCGCGCAGACTGCGCAGGACCAATTGCGCGCGACTATCCGCGCGGAGATATTGAGCGACCCGCGTACCTCCACCCTCACATCGGCGCAGCTTGGCGCGATGGTGGAGCTTCTGGCGCAGAGCGCGGAGCGGGAGGGGATCACCGCTTCCGAGATCACCTACAGGCCGCAGTCACTGCAAAACATACCGACCTCGCCAGAATTCGCAGACATATGCGGAGACACCCCCGCAGCGCTATGTGTCTTCAGCAGGGCGTTCGGCTTCTTGGGCCCCGCATACGTGATACCGTTCACGCTCGGAGCGGCTTCCATGGGGCTTGTATGGATACTCGCTGAGATGATACACCGCAGACGCCACCCCGCTTTCTACGAGGAGCCACAAAGCCCTGTCGCGCCTTCGGCCTGAACAGGGATTTGCATTTATCGTACATCTCCGGTATATTCTCACCACCCACGTCGGCATAGGGCCGACCAATGGTGAGCTCAAGGAAGCCCGCCGTTGCGGGCGTTTCTATTTTCACCCCGTTAGAAGCCAGTTTCTATCGGAGGTGTGGTAAAAGGGAGACGCAGGGGAAATCGCAACAATATCTTATGGCAGACAAAGCTTCTAACGGGGTGAAATTCATGCTTGGTACAAAAAGTCGAATGACGCAGATCTTCGACGAAAAAGGCACGGCTACGCCCGCGACGATTGTCGTGGCCGGACCTCTCACGGTGACTCAGGTCAAATCCGGAGACGGGGACGGCTACGCCGGCATACAGGTGGGATTTGGCGCGCGCAAGGAGAAGAACGTGAGCGCTCCCGTACGCGGACACCTCAAAGGTCTCGGGACGTTCCGCTACCTTCGTGAATTTCGCCTGCCTGCGCAGGACGGGGAGAGTCCGCCGGCCGGCGGAAAGCGCGGCGATTCCATAGATATTTCCATCTTTGCACCGGGCGACGTCGTCGCGGTCTCCGCTATCTCAAAAGGCAAGGGCTTTCAGGGCGTCGTGAAGCGACACGGCTTCCACGGCGGTCCGAGGAGCCACGGTCAGAAGAACAAAGAGCGCTCTCCCGGTTCTATCGGCGGCGGCGGACGTGCGGGCGGACGCGTGGTCAAGGGCATGCGCATGGCCGGACGAATGGGAGGGGACAGAGTTACCGTCACCAATCTGAAGGTCTTGCAGGTGGACAAGGAGACGAACACCATCGTAATCTCAGGGGCTATTCCCGGCCGCACCGGCACGCTCGTGGAAATACGCGGATAAATCCGAAATCCGAATATCGAAATCCGAAAAAATATGAAATCCGAAACCAAAAACCAGAAAAAGAATTTACCCGCGGCAGGTTTCCAGGATATGGAATCACCAATTTACAGCATGGCGGGGAAGAAGGTCGGAAGCATCAAGTTGCCGGAAAGCGTTTTCAGCGTGGCACGGAACGATTCTCTGATGCATCAGGTCGTTACTTCTATGCAGGACAACGCCCGCCGACCTGTAGCGCACACCAAGATGCGCGGCGACGTTCGCGGTGGTGGCAAAAAGCCATGGCAGCAAAAGGGTACCGGACGCGCGCGCCACGGCTCCATAAGAAGCCCTATTTGGCGGGGAGGCGGAGTGACGCATGGTCCGCGCAACGACAAGATATATGCCCGCGCCATTCCGCGAAAAATGCGCGCCAAGGCGCTTTTCATGGCGCTGTCACGCAAGGTGAAAGACGGAGAGATAGCATTCGTAGAGTCCTTCGGCATCACGGAGCCGAATACAGCGTCCGCTAAGAAGACGCTCAATGCGCTCTCAGGAGCGGGCTTTGCGAAACTCGCAAGCAAGAAGCGCAATGCCGCGCTCATCGCCATCTCGGAGCCGAACGATGCTCTCAAGAAGAGCTTCCGCAACATAGGCAGCGTGTCGTGCACGGATGTGCGCAACCTGAATCCCGTAGATGTACTCCGCGCCACGTATCTTCTGATAGAAAATCCGGAGGCCGCGATAAAGATAGTGGAGCACCGCGCCTCCACGAAGCCGGTCAAGGCGGGCTACGCCACACCCGCGCGACCGAAGAAGTCTTCCGCCAAGGCCGGGACCAAGAGCGAACAAAAGTAATCTATATTTCTTATGGCATTCTTCGGCAAAAAATCCAAAAAAGAAGCATCACCCGCACCGGCTCCGGTGAAGGAGACGAAGTCTGCGCCGGCCGCTTCGGGAGCCGGCGAGTACGCCGGCGAGCGCGACGTCGCGCGCATCCTGCACAATCCCCGCATTACGGAGAAGGCGACCGGCGTGCAGCAGGGCGGGGTCTACACTTTTGACATTGCAGTAAAAGCATCAAAGCGCGAGGTCGTGGAGGC
>JANLHO010000053.1 GCA_024654485.1 Patescibacteria group bacterium
TCAACGCCGACCTGTCATTTTTGTCATGCGGCGAAGGAGTTTTTCACTGCCAACAATGTCGCTTTTACCGACTACGACGTCGCGAGCGATACGGGAAAGCGTCAGGAGATGGTGCAAAAAAGCGGCCAGATGGGCGTGCCCGTCATCATGGTGGGCGACCAGACCATCGTCGGATTTGATGAGCCGAAGCTCCGCGAGCTTCTTGCGATATAGCTTTTCATCAACTACTCCGGAGCGTGCTAAAGTCTAGGGGCCTGCCATTGCAGGCCCCTCTCGCGTGGTGTATAGCTATCGTATGAAAACATATATTTTACCCGCCGCGGTATCCGCTATCGTACTGGTGGCGGTTTTCTTATGGGGAGGCTTCGCCGCTTTGTGGCTCGCCATCACGCTTTCCGCCCTTGAAGTGATGCTTTCTTTTGACAACGCCGTGGTCAACGCCAAGGTATTGGAGCGGATGAGCGCGCGCTGGCAGCAGCGATTTCTCACGTGGGGCATACTCATAGCCGTATTCGGCACTCGGCTCGTGCTTCCCGTCCTCATTGTGGCGATTGCGGCCGCCATATCACCCATAGCGGCGACGGTGCTCGCCGTGACGGATCCGGATCAATACGCTCTTCTGATAGAAGGGTCGTCGCACAGCATCGCAGCTTTCGGAGGCGCGTTCCTTCTTTTGGTGTCACTCAAGTATTTCTTTGACACGGGCAAAAATATACATTGGATTGATATGATCGAGTCGCGCCTTTCGCGGTGGGGCAGGATAGAGGCGGTAGAGATAGGAATCGCGCTTCTGGTGATTCTAATTTTGTCGTTCCTAACGCACACGGAGCAGGGCATTGTGCTAGCCGCCGGAGTCGTCGGCATACTTCTGTTCGTGTTCATAAACGGCGCGGCGCAGACTTTGAGCATGAACGCCGAGGACGCGGCGAAGGGAGCGGCATTTCTTTTCCTCTACCTCAACGTGCTTGATGCGGCATTCTCTCTGGACGGCGTTATCGGCGCCTTCGCGCTCACGACGCAGATCTTCATCATCGTAGCCGGATTGGGGATAGGAGCGCTCTTCGTGAGGACCATCACTGTACACCTCGTGCGCAAGCGCACTCTTGAGACACTCGTGTATCTGGAGCACGGGGCGCATTGGGCCATATTCGGACTCGCCCTCTTTATGTTCGCCGATCTCGTGACGCACGTGCCGAGCGCGGTCGTGGGATTCGCAGGCGTGGTGTTGATAGGGCTTTCATACTATTCGTCGCTCCGGCGCGTGTGGGCGCAGGCACCGAAGCTCTCATAAGTGCCGCAGGCGCACACACTCCCAGTATATTTTGTGGAGTCGGGAATTTCCTACTGGAAATTCCCTCGGCTTCGCGCCGTCGCGCTGCAGAGACTCCAAAAACACACTGGGAGTGTGTGCGCCATGCAAATGAGGTGTGCTACAGTGCACGCACTGCCCCTCGTAGCTCAATGGATAGAGCTATCCCGTCCTAAGGGAGAGATGTGGGTTCGATTCCTGCCGAGGGGACAAGTCAGGATTGCGCAAGCCAGCGCTCGCCTCCGAGGTGGCGGGCGGCGGCGCGGCGCATCCGGCGCAAATCCGCCAGCTGGCGAAGCCGTACCGCAGAAAACCGCCAAGGAGTCCGGAGAAAAAATCGGAGCTCACCATTCTACAATGTAGTGTGCACTTCCCGCGCTCTAAATCTCATTTGGGAAAATGCATTTTTGGCATAACCCAATTCTAAGATTTTGGGTTTGTAATTACTGTGCGGATGTGGCACAAAAAAGATTTTTCATGCATAGTTAGGACAGATGGGCAATCCCGCTCATGTACATTGAGGACAGCAGCTATGAAAAGCTCTAACAGGACTCAGATGAGTCCGCTCTCATCAAAAGCCCGAGGCGACCTGGCCATGCTGCGGCGTCACACCGGAATGTTCGGCCGTCTGTTTCTGCGGAAGGGTTACCGCAGTGCGCGTTGGAAGCTTTATCTGGAAAACGCGCGAGACTGGCGTCAGAGTCTCAAACTTAAGGATGCCCTCGCACCGCTTCGGTCAGCCGACTTAACCGACTTTCAAGACGTCAGCTGCGCGATCGGCGACGAATGGAAGCCCTTCCGCGTAGAGCGTGAAGTCACAGGGTCGATTCGCGGCGAGATCGTTGGCCGCAATCTCACCGGGACGATGACTCCGAATCTCCTGGATGCATCGTCGGTGCTCTTTCTGGAGAATTCCGAAAGCGAGACGATGCGCGTGTTTCTTCCTAGCCCTGCGACCGCGAGCGAAATGCTCGCCCAGTCGCTTGAACAGTGGCGGAAATGCGCTGGATACCGGTATAACGACTATGCGGACTACTACGACCGCAGTGAGGACACGCATGTGAGTCGAGTCATTCATACATTCGCCCGGTCGGGTGGATGGACTAACACTCTGACCCATCCCGAAGTCGTTGATATTATTGACGCTTCGTGCCAGCGCCCAGAAAAACAGCGGCCTGTGGTTCGGCTCACGGGCACGTTGATCCAAAAGGGCGTCGCGTTGGCGACAGCCATTGAGGTCAACGGCGAACAGCGTGTCTTCGTGCCCACCGGCTTCTTCCAGGCTCTTACAGGGGTCGTTCGGCAATTCGTTCCCGGAGCGGACGAGCCTCTGCTCATTGAGGCGTAACATCGCCAAGCCTCCCGGCGGCACGGTTCGTCGGGAGGGTTTTTCTTTTTATTTCAAAGGACAGAGTTGGGCGTGCTAGAATCAACGCATGGAGAGCGAGCACGACCTATTGAAAAAGACGTACGACCTTGCGCGTGAGAATAATAGAATGCTGCACGCGATGCGGCGCAGGGCCTTCTGGGGCGGTATCATCAAGTTTATCTTTTATGCGGTACTTCTCCTCGCGCCTCTGTGGCTATATATGCAGTACCTAGCGCCGATGGTTGATCAGGCGCTCCAGACCATGCAGCAGGTACAGGGCACGGGTGCAAAAGCGGAGGCGCAGCTGAGTAGTTTCCAAGAAATGCTGCGGGAGTTTCAATCAAAAATACCCGGCTTTGGGCAATCCGCGCAGTAATGCTATAGTTTTTCCGACCTGCCGAGGTAGCTCAGTTGGTAGAGCATTCGCCTGAAGAGCGAAGGGTCACCAGTTCGATCCTGGTCCTCGGCACAAAGCTCAGCCCCGACGCCCCGACCTTGGGTCGGGAGTCGGGGAGCCGACCGAAGCGTCGGCTTTGGTAGCCCCGACGCGCAAAGCGGTCGGGGTCCCGACATTTGTCGGGAAGCATTCGCCTGAAGAGCGAAGGGTCACCAGTTCGATCCTGGTCCTCGGCACAAAGAGTGAAATATAAGGTCAGATACCAAGGCTGAAAGTCATCGCTCCCGAATCGGGAGCGAGCCATTTGGAGGTATCAAGCTTCACCTCGCGGGTGGTACCAAGCTCGCGATATTTCACCATTCCGTGCTCAAGCGCGTGGTCAAGTATTTTTTTCGTTATCTCAACGTCCTTGAGGCAGTACTCGCGCACTTTATCCACCTCGCCCGCTTTCCACCACTGCAGCGACTGCGCGCCGCTTCCTATCTTTTTCTCGCCGAGCGTGCCCTCGGCAACCGCGTCCAGCTTGAGCCTCCTTCCGGCAACGTCATGTATTTCTTTCATAAGATCCAGGCTCTTGATGCGCGTGATGTCGCCGGGGTAGTACTTGTTTAGTATCGGGATGTCAAAATGGTCGGAGTTGTAGCCCACCAGCATATCGGTGCGCTCCAATATCTTCCAGAGTTGTGAAAGCTCCGATTCCAGAAAACTGTAGTAGGAATCCGTTTCCGAGTCGTGAGCGCATACAATGGCTATATCAAGATTTTCCGGCCCTCCGCCGGCACCCATCCAATTAGCCGTCTCTATATCAAAAGTAACTATGCGCATGACGGATCAGCCGAGCGATGAGAAAAGGTGTTCCGCGATGCGGTCGGCCGGTAGGGTTATCTCGTTGCCGCTTGCAAGATTCTTTATGGTGTATCGGCCGCTCTCGCGCTCCTTCCCCCCCACGGCGATGATAAAGGGTATCTTCATTTTGTCCGCCTGACGTATCTGGTCGCCTATCCTCTTGCCGGAGAAGTTCAGAGCGACGGTGACATCCTCGCGGCGCAGGCTCTGCGCGAGCTGGATCGCGTGCGCCGCAGACTCTTTCTCTACGACGGCTATCATTAGCTCGGTCGCCGGCGTGTAGGAGGGCATGAGGTTGTGCGTCTCAAGGAAATCGCGCGCCGTCACATCGCCCATGGCAAATCCGACAGCTGGCACCGGCTCCGCGCCAAAAAGCTCCAGCAGATTGTCGTAGCGTCCGCCGCCGAAGAGCGAGCGCTTGTTTTCCTCACTCGTGTCGTACACCTCAAATATCATGCCGGTGTAGTAGTCAAAGCCGCGCGTGATGGTCGTGTCCACCACCATATTACGCACCCCCATGTGCTCAAGCTGCGTGCGCAATTCCTCAAGGTATGCGGTGGAGGTAGTACGCTCTATCTCCGCGACGAGCTGGGCGGCCTTTTTCTCATGCGAGATAAGGTCGGCAAGCCGCTTCTCAAAATCGTCTATCTTGGCGCGTCGGTCCAGGAGGCGGGTCACCTCGGCCGTGAAATCCTTTGCGATGCCTACGGAATCGTATATCGCGTCCAGAATGCGCCTGTCGGAAACGCGTATCTCAAAATCGCGCTCCTCCGCCCCGAGGCTGCGCATGATGCCGTGCGCGACGGCTATTATTTCCGCATCGGCTTCTATGCCTTCCGCGCCGAAGAGGTCGGCATTGAGCTGCCAGTGTTCCCGTAAACGCCCTTTTTGCGGGCGCTCGTATCTGAAGACATTGGGTATGGAGTACCAGCGCGCAGGCAGGGGGATATCGCGGATGCGCGCCGCCACCATCCGCGCGACAGTCGGGGTCATTTCGGGGCGCAAAGTAACTTCGCGCCCGCCCCTGTCGGTGAAGGTATACGTCTGCTCGCCGACGATCTCCTCCGAGGTCTTTGAGCGGTATAGCTCCGCGGGCTCAAGTATACTCGCGCTGTATTCTTCGTAGCCGAAGAGCTCGCAGACGCGCTCCATGTGCTCAAACAAATATCTCTGCAGGAACTGCTCTTCGGGGTAGAAATCGCGAACCCCTTTGTAGCTCTCCGTGGAAACCTTCCCGCGCTTTGCCATTGGCACGATTCTAGCACAATCCGGCTATTACAAAACAGGCGAACTGTTCCTCCGGCAGTCGGTATTTCCCGAAGAAGAAGGATGGAGCGAACAGGTTTGGTATAACCTCATACCGACTTTTATGCAAAAAGCCGGTGTGGGGTTATACTCCTGCACAATGCATGCGACGGAAGCACGGCGATTCGTAGTGCGCGAGGGCCGGCCGGGGACAGGAAAGGGGCTATTTGCGAAAGTGCCGATACGTAAGGGTGATTTCATCCTTGAGTACACCGGCAAAAAAATCCCGACCAAGATCGCGGACGAAATGTCGTCGCGCTATCTTTTTGAGATAGACAAGAAGTGGACCATCAACGGCCCCGTGCCGAAAAATACCGCCGGATACATCAATCACGCGTGCGACCCCAATGTGGAGGCGATAATAGAGGAAGGCGACGACGACCGAATCATGATATACGCACTGCGCGATATTCCAGCAGGGGCGGAGCTCACTATTGATTATGGTCAGGAATACTTTGACGAGTTCATTAAGCCGACTGGCTGCAAATGCAGTGCCGGAAAGCATCGCCGATAAACGCACCAAAAAACCCGGCTGCATCGTTGCGGGACCCCGAGAAAGGACTCGTCGTATGCTAGATACGCCTCGCCCTTCCTCTTCCCCGCGCCTCGCAGCCGAGCCTTTTGGGTGCGTTTAAGGTCGCTCTGCCTATTTGGATGTAGCGGCGCGGAGGGAATTGAGGATTACGGCGATATCTATCACCTCCTGAATAAGCGCGCCTGCGACAGGCGGGACGAATCCGAAGGCGGCGAAGAGCATTCCTATCGTGGAAAGCGCGACACCGCCCCATATACTTTGCCTCGCTACGCGCATGGAGCGACGCGCCGTTTCAAAAAGCTCCGATATGAGGCCTACATCGCGCCCGAGGATAACCGCGTCCGCAGCATCTATCGCGGCGCTGTTCTCCGTGCCGGAAAAGACTATGCCGACGCTGGCCTCCGCCAAGGCCGGCGCATCGTTCAAGCCGTCGCCCACCATCGCTACTACGCCGCCTTTCTGCTTGGCCTCGTCAACGATGGCGAATTTTGATTCCGGCGAGAGGTCCGCGCGGACGATGACGTCAAGGTGTGAAAATATCCGCTCCGCATTCTCGCGCCTGTCGCCCGTCAGTATCTCGGTAGCTATCCTGTCCCGTGCGAATGTCTGGAAAAGCTCACCCACATTCTCCTTTATCTCGTCCTCAAATGACATGCGTGCGATCTCGTTCTCGCCTTCGGATAGCGAAAGCACAAGCCCGTTTGCGCCCGCCGCTTTTTTAATAGTGAATCGGGAGCCGCCTACGTCGCCCGCGATGCCCTTTCCTATCGTTTCCACGACCCCTGTCGCTTCCAGCATGGGTGCGCTTCGTTTTGTACGTGCCGTAAGTATCGCTCTCGCCAAAGGGTGGATTGAATGGAACTCAATGGCCGAAGCTATTGCGAGCAGCTCGTTCTCGTTGCGCGCCGTCGCGGTGGGTTTTATAGCGGTCAGCCTCGGCTCTCCGAGGGTGAGCGTACCCGTCTTATCAAAGAAAATCTTCTTCACACGGGTGAGCTCTTCAAGCGTCGCGGGGCGCTTCACTATTATGTTGCGCCGCGCCGCACGCGAGAGACCTCCTATAAATGCCACGGGGGCCGCGATGATGAGAGGACAAGGTGTTGCGATGACGAGGACCGCGAGCGCGCGCCACAGCTCGCCGGAATACGCATATGCCCCTCCGGCAAGGATTAGCGCGATGGCCGTGAAAGGGAAGTTGACCCGCTCGGCAAGGCGCACCACGGGCGCCTGATGCTCCTTGGCCTCGTCCACGAGGTGGACTATTTTCATGTAGGTGGAGCTCTCAAAGGTACCCTGGACCTCCAGCATCATCGTCTCTCCCACGTTCACACCTCCGCTTTTTATGAAAGAGCCTCTGTGGAAGGAAACGGGTATCGCCTCGCCGGTCAGATTGGCTTCGTTGAGAAGAGCCTCGTCTGATCTGAGCGTGCCGTCCAGAGGGATGAGCTCGTTGGGGCGTATGACGATGACCTCGCCCTCGCGGACGTCCTGAATGGGTTTCTCGCTCGTCGCTCCACTGGCAAGCTTCACGGTGCAGGTCTTCGGGATGCGCTCGGCCAAGCCGCGCAGAGCGCTCTCCGCGCGCGCCGAAGCGTATTCATCCAGCGCTTCTCCGCCCGTTATCATGAGCGCGACGACGGCGCCTGCGAGGTATTGCTCGGCGACGAGAGAAACGACCATCGCAAGGAAGGCTATGTAATCCAGCGAGTATTCTCCGCGCCGTATCTTGCCGGCAGAATCCCACAATATTTTTACTACTCCCGCAATGATGCCGACTATCCATATGTAGCCGCCAAGGGGTGAGGCATAGAGAGCGCCCCCCGCCACAAGGCACAAAAGGACGAATATCGGCAGACGGAACTCCTTTCGCAGGAGGTATTCCATAAAAGCGCATTGTATCACCGCGGGGCATGTCGGTGATACATCCACACACCGACTTTGCAGCAAAGTTGGCGTGGGGTATACTGTCTGGCATGAAAAGGGGAATTCTTATTTTCTGGGTCATCCTTATCGCGCTGATAGTCGTCGGCGTGGGGGCGGCGCTTCTTTCGGGCTCTACGCCGGGAAAATACGACGGATTCGCGCAATGCTTGGAGGAAAGGAATGTCATTTTCTACGGAGCTTTCTGGTGCCCGCACTGTCAAAACACGAAGACCATGTTCGGCAAATCGGCCAAGCTACTTCCGTATGTGGAGTGCTCCACTCCGGATGGGCAGGGTCAGACGCAGGAGTGCAAGGACAAAGGTATTTCCAACTACCCCACATGGGAGCGCCCCGACGGCGAGCGGATAACGGGAGAACGCACTGTGCAGGAGCTTTCCGATTTTTCCGGCTGCCCCCTTCCGCAGTAACAAAGGACATCGCTGTATGATTTTTGGAGTACACGATTTTTCTGCTGAAAAATTGCTCGGCTACCGCGCCGTCGCGCGGCAGAGGCTCCAAAAATCATACAGCGGCGCCTTTTAGCGTGCGCATCCGGTCACATTTATTAGTTCGGTTAAGTACTTACTGATGTATGTACCCCGTAGAAGCGATCAACTATTGGCTCGCGCTCGCGACCCTCGCACTGCAGCTCGCAGGGGCATCCATGCTTGCCGTATATTTTCTACGCAAGAGATTTACGGACCTTGAAGACATTGCCGCCCTCATAGGCCGGTGGGGGCTATGGGCGGGACTTATTCTGACATTTGGTGGGCTTTCGCTCTCCCTTTTCTATTCGGAGGTCTTGGGATTCGCGCCGTGCGCCCTGTGCTGGGTGATGCGCGTATTCATGTATCCGCAGGTGGTTCTCTTCGCGGTGGCGCTTTGGAAGCGCGACAGGGCAATAGCGGATTACTCCATAGCGCTCTCCGTCTTCGGCCTCGCCGTAGGGCTCTACCAGCACTATCTGCAAATGGGCGGCACGAGCGTACTTCCGTGCCCCGCGACGCCGGAGGCCGCGGATTGCGCGCAGCGTTTCCTCTTTGAGTTTGGCTACATCACCTTCCCTCTGATGGGCGCGACGCTTTTCACGACGCTAATCATCACCATGTTATTCGTGCGCAGGCGCGTTTAGCCGTCTACATTGGGCCGTGTACCGACTACTGGTGCGTGAGCATGAAGCGCTTGATGTCGTCCATAGTGCCGCCCACTTTCTTTCCTGGATTTAAGACGTCTAGAGGATCAAAGATATGCTTGACCTCGGTGAAAAGCTTGACGACATCCTCGCCAAACATGCGCGTGAGATACGGCGTGCGGATGATGCCGTCGTTGTGCTCGCCGGTGATGGAGCCGTGGTATTTGAGTACGAGGTCGTAGACCTTGGGCTGCAGCTCCATAATCGTCTGCCTGTTTTTGGAGGAGTCCATGTCAATGAAGGGGTAAATGTGGAAATTGCCGTCGCCGATATGCCCCGCGATAGTGAATGTGAAATTGTACTGCGATAGAAGCGCCTCAAGCTCGGGCAGAAACTTCGGATAGTCTTCCGGATGCACGACAATGTCTTCAATAAACGACGCAGCCGTCATGCCGGGCATGTGCTTGCGCAGCAGGTTGAAGCTTTCGCGACGCATCGCCCAGAATTTCGCCGCCTGCCGCTCGCTCTTTTCTATCTCGGTTCGCACCGCGAGGCCGTGCAGCGCGGCTTGTGCCTGCTCCGCCTTCTGAAGCGCCTCGTCCGCGCTGTCTTCGGCGAATTCCGCCATTAGGACGAGCTTGGGGATACCGCCAGTGAGAACCATCATTACCTCCGGGATGAAGGAGATGCCCATCCAGATCATTTTTTTTAGCCCCGCAGAGCGAAGAAGAGGGAAGATGAAACGTATCGCAAGCTGGAAAGTGTACTTGTCGTACGATTCAAATGTTTCCGGCTTGAGATTCAGGACGCGCCGCACTATCTCGGGCAATATACCCAAGTCGGAGAGAAAAACGACAAGCATAGAGCGATGTTTCTCAAGCTCTACGAGGCCGAGCGTAGCTTCGGTGACGAGAGCGAGCGTGCCCTGCGAGCCGCAGATGAGCTGTGCTAGGTCAAATGTGCCGCGCTCTTTGTCTACCACGTTCCATAGCGCGTATCCTGCGGAATTTTTGCGCACAGTCGGCCGCGCCGCCTCTATCTCGCTATCGTGCTCGCTTATGAGCGCGTGCATCTTCCTGTAGATTTCCCCCTCAAGTGTGTGCTCCCGCTTCTTTTCCTCAAGCTCGCGCGCGGAAAGCGCGCGCAAGGTAGCCTGCGAGCCGTCGGAGAGCACGACGTCAAGCGAACGGACGAAGCGGTTGGTCTTGCCGTACTTGAGCGTAAGCTCGCCTCCGGAATCGTTGGAGACGATGCCTCCGATGGCGCATATCTCTCGCGAGGCGGGATAGGAAGGCATGAGCTTGCCGGTCTTGGCGAGCGTCTGCTTCTCAAAATCGCGGTAGTACATGCCGGGCTCGGCACTGGCCTCGTCGTCTCGGATATCCCCCATATGATTCATATATTTCGTGAACGAGAGCACGATGGAATCGGTGAGGGGGCCGCCGGTGATGTCCGTGCCTGCGGAGCGCCCCGTCACGGATACCTGCTCTCCGCGCCCGCGCGCCTCGTGCGCGTAACGCACCACGGCCGATACGTCGTCGGCGTCCTTGGGGAAGACGACCACCTCCGGCATGCGCTCAAAAATGCTGGTGTCGCGGCTGTGTTTTTTGCGCGTCTCACCGTCGGTCGCGACGTCGCCCTTGACGAGGCGCGCGAGACGCTCGCTCAAATTGCTACCCATATCACGTTCATTATACCGCATAAAAGTTGAAGGCCGCGGCGTAAAAACGCGCGGCCTTCAGATGGACCCATACCCGCGGGACTGTCAGCGCAGCATCATGCCGCGATGCCCATAGCCTCCTCTATAGGAGGATAACTTTCTATACGCTTGACATCGTATCGGCCACTTGCCCACAAGTCGGCCTCAACCGTCCTTTTTAGGCGCGGGTTTGCGAAAAGCGGACAGGAGAAAATGTTCTCCAGGTTTCTCCCGCTTTTAAGGAGGGCATCGAACATGTCTATGAGTAGAGCCGCCTCCTCACTGTTGCCACGCACATATTCGTGCGGGAACAGCTTTACATGGCAGGTCGCCGATCCTGCGACCCATGTTATCTCCCGACCATCTCGGCGACGCTCAAGGTATCTTCCGTCGCCGCTTTCGATGATGCGAGCGAGGGAATCGCTCAGGCGATCTTTCGCGTGTGCCAATAGTACGGCAGCGCTGAGAGAAGCCGTCGCGACGAGGGCGATGAGAATCAAAATCCAGTATATCATTGCTCTCTCCCGATTGATTGCGCAAGCGGGTGTGCTTGCTAAATCGGATTGTTGCATCTTAGTCAGACTTGGGCAACCTCATCAAAAGATGAAGGCCGCGGTGGAAGGCGGCCTTCAGATTTCGTCGCAGGCAAATCATGGCCATAGGTCGGTCACAGCCTCCGGCTCACCCCGCAGTAACGCGATGACGCTGAGGGGAGAGTGTTTGCCGTTGATTCTCCTCGCCACCTCCTTCATGATCCTCGCGTTTGCGGAATCTCGTTCTGGCGCACTCATTTCCGTGCCCTCAGACTGCGGGGCGGTGTTGAATATGTCCGTGACGATTTCGCCGACGCGCGGATTTGTAGATTTTGCTCCCGCGCCGAGCAGCCCGCATAACTCTTTCTCGAGTGGGGTGAGTTCGGTAGCCGGTACAACAAAATGGCCGGATCCCGTTAGTTTGTTGCTGAACACTCTCGTGCCCTCCTTCTCTAGCGTCGCACCATTGCGACCAATCTTTATTATACGTCGCTATTGGCTCGGTGTAAAGGTCTGCGTTGATAAGCTATTGTAAAGCAAGGTTGACATCGCCATGCGCTGCCGTACCATTGAGCGCGACATGGGCGAATATGTTGTCAATCGCGTTCAGGAGCTCCGCACGGCCGCGCATCTTACGCAGGAAGAACTCGCCGAGCGGGCGGGCGTCAGTCGGCAGACCATCATCGCCATTGAGAAGGGCAATTACACCCCTTCCGTCTCGCTTGCCATCAAGCTCGCGCGCATTTTCAAAACGCCGGTAGAAAAGGTATTCTCTATTGTCTATGACGCATAACACTACTCTGCAGGTCGCAAGCGCTGCCGCGCTCGCCGTCATAGGTTTCTTCTTGATAAATCCGACGCATCTGTGGATGCCGAGCATGGCGCACGAGGCTATGCTCGCGGGCGCGGCGGTGGTGTTCGGCGCGCTGGCGATATTCGTGTTTGCGGAGAAGAGAGTAGATGAGCGCGATGAGGTGCACCGCACTACGGCAGGCCACGCCGCTTTCTTCACGGGCGGCGGCATTCTCCTCATTGCCATCATAGCGGAAGGCCTATACGGCATGCCCGACCCGTGGCTCGTCGGCGCGCTCGTCGCAATGGTCTGCGCAAAAGTGCTCACGCGCCTCTACGTCACCCATTATCGCTAGTAAAAATATAAAGGTCGGTCCTTTATATTTTGGGCTATCCACACAGGGCATGTAAAGCCGACTTGACATAGCAGAGAGCATCCATACAATGGGTGCATTAGTCGGTAGGTTAGGTATAACGTTACGTAATAAATATGAATCAATTATATATTTGGATTATTGTCGCACTCGTAGTCACGGGCGGCGGAGCGTACTGGTACAGCGCATCGCAGCCGGACGACCCCATGATGCAAGACGAGGGCGCGATGTCCGGCGAAGACGGCTCCGCCCCGGGCGGAATGGACGATGGCGCAATGTCCGACGAAGACGGATCCGCCTCGGGCGGAATGGACGAGGGCGCAATGTCCGACGAAGACGGATCCGCCTCGGGCGAAATGGAAGGCGATGCGATGATGAAGGCGGGTTCTTATGAGGCGTACTCTCCCGAGAAGCTTTCCCTCGCCGACTCCGGCGATGTGGTCCTCTTCTTCCGCGCGACATGGTGCCCGACATGCAAAATACTAGATACCGATATCCGCTCGCACCTTTCCGGCATTCCCGAAGGATTGACCATCCTTGACGTGGATTACGACAACTCCGCCTCTCTCAAGCAGAAGTACGGGGTTACCTACCAGCACACTCTCGTGCAGGTACGCTCCGACGGCTCAATGATAGCCAAGTGGAGCGGCTCGCCGACATTGGCCGCGCTCGTGTCCGAGGTGAAATAAAATCATGGTACTTTTCCTCGTATCTTTCATCGCGGGCGTTTTGACCGTGCTCGCGCCGTGCGTCCTCCCGCTGCTGCCCGTCATTGTCGGCGGCTCCCTGGCGGGAGGATCGCGCAGGCGTGCCTACACTATCGTCGCGTCACTCGCGCTCTCCATAGTGGCATTTACTCTGATACTCAAGGCGTCTACCGCGCTTATCGGCATACCCGAAGATCTGTGGCGCTACCTTTCCGGAGCGGTCGTGGTGCTCTTCGGCGTCTTCCTGCTATTCACGAATCTCTGGTCATCCATCCCCGGCATCGGATTCCTGAGCCAAGGCTCCAACAAGCTGCTCGCCACCGGATATCAGAAGGGAAGTTTCTGGGGTGACGCGCTGATGGGGGCGGCGCTGGGGCCGATATTCGCGAGCTGCTCTCCCACCTACTTCATCATTCTTGCCACCGTTCTTCCCGCGAAGCCCGTCCTCGGGCTCGTGTACCTCGCCGCGTACGCAGTAGGGCTCTCGCTCATGCTTCTCCTTATCGCCATCTTGGGCGACAAGCTCGTGCGTAAGCTCGGTATCACCATAGAGCCGGAAGGATGGTTCCGGCGCGGGATAGGCCTTCTCTTCATCGTCGTCGGTATACTCGTCTTCACAGGAACGATGAAGGATATAGAGACGTGGCTAGTGGAAAAGGGCTTCAACGTGAGCGTCATAGAATACAGCCTTTTGGGAGAGCAAGAGGGCGGCGTGCAGAGTGTCGCGCCGAGCGAGGCCGGTAACTATCTTTCGTCGGAGGCGAAGGCGATGATTTACCAGAAGGCTCCGGAGCTGGTCTCTCCAGACGGATACATCAATACCGGAGGCGAGCCCATCACGCTGGAGAGTCTGCGCGGCAAGGTGGTGCTGCTGGATATCTGGACGTATAGCTGCATCAACTGCCAACGCACGCTGCCGTACCTGCGTATGTGGTACGAGAAGTACAAGGACGAGGGCCTGGTCATCGTCGGCGTGCACACGCCGGAATTTGCCTTTGAAAAGGTGAAGGCCAACGTGGAGCGCGCGGCGGAGGAATTCGGACTCACATATCCCATCATACAAGACAACGAATACCGCACGTGGAACGCCTACGGCAACAGATACTGGCCGCGCAAGTATCTTATAGATATAGACGGCTACGTCGTGTACGACCACATCGGAGAAGGCGGATACGCGGAGACGGAAGCCGCGATACAGAAGGCGCTGAAAGAGCGCGCGGAGCGCTTGGGCATGCCTGCGCCTGCGCTCTCTCCGGTCATCACACCCGCAGAAGTTATCACGATGGACGCAGGTCAAGTGCGAAGCCCGGAGATATACTTCGGCTCCTCGCGCAACGAGCGCTTAGGCAACGGCACGCGCGGGAAGGCGGGCGCGCAGACGCTGACCATCCCGAGCAATATATTGGGCAACGCGCTTTACCTCGGCGGCACGTGGACTCTCACTGAAGAATACGCGAGCAATTCATCGGCTGGCGCGCGCATCGTATACAAATACGACGCAAAGAACGTGTACTTCGTCGCCTCCGCCCCCAAGGGCGCGACCCTGAAAATTATGCTGGATGGAAATGTGATACCGGCCGGCGCGCGCGGCAAGGACGTGAACGCGAGCGGGGAAGTGAAGGTACAAGAAGACCGCCTCTACGAGCTAGTAAAAGGCACCGATTACGGCGTCCATACTCTTGAGATAGAGGTCGTAGGACCCGGCCTTCAGGCCTACACCTTCACCTTCGGCTAGCCTGTTTTTGTCCGAGTTTTGTCCGAGGGTAACCCTCGGCCACCGGAATAGAGCGCTAAAATCCTGTCCGAGGGTTACCCTCGGACACGGACAAGATGGGGGGGTAGGCCTTCAAGCGGATAGCTGATACAATTGCGGCGGCATTTATCGGATTATTAGTGGTCATTTTGGATTGCTAGTAGCTATTCTCTACATATGGAAAAAGCGTATATAAATCGGTACGTGGGCGCGCTCACACTCGCCGCACTCCTAATCGTACCGATGCTCGCCTTCGCGGCGCAGTTCAGAGCCGAGGAGCAGCCCTCGCTGTCTTCGGGGGAGACGGTGAATGACGACCTCTACATGGCGGGCGGCGTCGTCACGAGCTCCGGCGACGTGCGTGGTGATCTGGTGGCGGGCGGCGGCTCGGTCTTGGTCAGCGGCGCGGTCTCCTCCGATCTGATCGTCGGCGGAGGCAATATCACCATACTCGGAGCGGTGGGCGACGATGTGCGCGCCGGTGGCGGCAACATAATCGTGAGCGGCGACGTCGGCGGCGACATAGTAGCCGGAGGCGGCCAGATACAGCTCACGGGAAAGAATATAGGGGGCGATGTCGCGATAGGCGGCGGCTCCGTACGCATTGATTCCTCTGTCGGCGGCGACGTCAAAGTAGGCGGCGGCGACGTATACATAAACGGCCCCGTCGCGGGTAATGTGGAATTGGATGCCGACAAGATAACCCTAGGCCCCAATGCCGACATCGGGGGCAATCTCACTTACACTTCGGTCAAGGAGGCGACTCTGGAAGAAGGTGCCGTCGTGCGCGGCGAGACCGACTTCACGGCGCGCAAGGCGCGCGGCGAGATGGGCGGCGCGGCGCTCGCGGGCATCTTTACCCTCGCGCTTTTGGCGAAATTCCTCATGCTTTTCGTCGGCGCACTTATATTGCTGCTAATCTTCCGCAAATATCCTGCCGAGCTCGTGGAAAGGGCGATGGACAATCCGCTTCGGGAAATGGGCCGCGGCGTAGTCTTCCTGATAGTCACACCCGTCGTTTCGGTCGTTCTTCTTGTCAGCGTGATAGGGATTCCGCTCGGCGCGCTCGGCCTCCTCGTCTTCGGTGCGGCGATGGTGTTCGCTTCGCTCGTGGCACCCATCATACTCGGCAGCATCGCGCATCGCTGGATATTCAAGCCGTCCGATTATCAGGTTTCGTGGAAGACGATACTGCTGGGCGTCGCGCTCTATATACTCATCGGCATCATCCCGATAATCGGGTGGATAGCGAAACTGGTACTCATCGTCCTCGCACTCGGCGCGATGCTCAACATCAAGTGGGCGATAGCCAAGGAGTGGCGCTAACTCTGCGACGCGGTTTAGTCGCGGTAGGAGTGGCGGCGCTCGCGGAGCATCACGCGAATGAGCTTGTAGAAAATGTAGGCGACAATGAGGAGGGCGGCGTAGAAGAGATAAGTCGTGCGACTTATGAAAAGAAGGCCGGATAAAATCTTCCGCCAGAGCGACCCGAACGCGCCGTAGGATTCGCTGCCGCTCACTGCGGCCAGATTTTCCGTGGAAGTACCGAGAACTTGAGAGTCGGAGGTAGCAGGCGAGGATACTCCCGAGGCCGCGCCGGAAGCGGCGAGCTGGCTCTCCAGCACGCGAACGGCGCTCTCGCGGAAATATTCCAACGAGTCAAATGCTTTGCCGGAAGCCTGTATAACCGCAGGAGCGCTTGCCTTCACGATCTCCGAGGCGCTAGCGACCACTTGCGCGACGACGGGGGGCGGCGGGGGTTCAATCACGGTGATGCTCACAGAGCCGGCGGTCGTTTTTTCCAGTGGAAGCGCCTCGCCCGTGTCTTTATCAATAACGTCCGACAGGGATGCCGATATCTCGTGCGTCCCGGCCGACGCCTTCCACTCTGCGGATTTTATTTTGGTTTCTCCCGCGCCGAGCTCAAATGACTGCGTCGCTATCGTGTCCCCATCCACGAGGAAAGATACGGAGCCACCGATGGGGGAGTCGGTGCTGTCGTAGACGACTGTATAGATGCGCACCGTATCACCCGCGGTGAGCGATGTCTTGGAGAGCCACACGCCGCCCGGAGCGAATCCGGCGGGGACTCCGGCGGCAAAAGCGAGGATCGGGGCGAGTAAAAGCAGTCCCGCGACAGAATAGGAGTAAAACCGCATACAACGTCAGTATACTCCAGCTTTTGCGAGGCCTGTGCTACACTGCCGCCATGAAAAATGCGGCACCCGCCTCCGGCAAGTGGCTTATCTCGGCGCCGGTTTTCCTGCTCGCTCTTCTCTTCGGCGCATCGGCGGCGTGGGCCATCGTCGTGGCAGACATCTCGCTTGACGGTACTGATAGGGATTCCTCCCTTGCAACGGCCGGAGGAGATTTCGCCAGTGGCTGGCAGTGGACTGCTGACTTCACCGTACCGGATGCGGAGACGATTTTCTCCATGAAGTTTGCCGACTTTGACAACGGCTCCGAGACGATACCCGCCGCGGGCAATGTCCGCATCTACTCGTCGCAATCTTCCGACCACGGCGACGAATCTTCGGCCGTTACGATACAAGGCAATGACTGGAGCGACACAATGACCCTGACGGGAGACAAAGACGAGGAAACGGCCGGAAGACAGATAAGCGTTGTCGTGCAGGTGAGAGTACCGGAGGACGCCCAAGGCGCGGATTTCGCGAGCGACTTTGAAGCGCGCTCCGAGCTGCCGCCCGACACGACCGCCCCCGTCATTACCCTCAATGGCACGGACCCCGATACCGCATTTTTTGGCATTCCGTATTCGGATCCCGGTGCAACAGCTACCGATGACGTGGACGGGGACATAAGTAGTTCTATTGTTGTCGGAGGCACGGTTGACATGAATACGCCGGGCGACCATGAGCTCACCTACAACGTATCGGATGCGGCGGGCAATGCCGCGACAGAAGTGATCCGGACGGTCACCGTGCTGCTGGCACCCATTCCGAAATAGGTATGCGCACCCGAATAACTTTTATTTTGCTCGGCGTCTTGTTCATGTCGATGCCTGCATTTGCATCCACGGTGGGCGGCACGCTCTCCGGCGGTACCGTAATCACCGCACCTTCAGCCTCGCCGAGCGCGGGGGAGTACGGAAGTGCGCAGAGCGTGGAACTTTCCGCAAGTGGCGCCTCGGAGATACGTTACACCACCGACGGCAGTGTGCCCTCGTGCGGTGAGGGCGCGGATGGCGATGTGTATTCTTCCGCGATAGATGTCTCCTCCTCGCTAACTATAAAAGCGATATCTTGCTACTACGAGGATGAAGAAGGCTCTTCGGAGGTCGTTTCTTTCACATACACCATCAACATCCCCGCGCTGGAACCCGAGACACAGTCGGGAGGCGGCGGCGGAGGCAACGGCCCGCCGGTCGGCTTTTTCGGGGTGGGTGGCAGCGGACAGGTCTTGGGAGCCTCCATCACTCCTCAGGGAGAGGTATTGGGAGCATACACTTCCACCGAGCCGCAGACGCAGAGCGGTACGACGACACCCGCGACGAGCGCGACCCCCGCTCCAGCATGCGAGCCGCTCATCACGCACTACCTGCACGCGGGATGGGCCAACGACGCGGACGAGGTGAAAGCGCTTCAGCAATTCCTCGCGGGCGAGCTAGGCATTGAGCTGCCGGTAACCGGAATATATGACGCGGCTACCATAGATGCCGTCAACGCTTTCCAGCTCAAGTATTGGGAAGATGTGCTCGCTCCGTGGGTACCGCACGGCCTCGCTACAGACCACACGCCCACCGGCTACGTCTACAAGACGACCTCCTGGAAGATAAACCAGCTCCACTGTGGCTCGCTGGCGACCCCTTTTCCCGAGCTTCCGTAGAGTACGTTGTAGAGCTGGACGGCCTGCCCGTCTTCAGGTGATGTCTTGGAGAGCTACACTGCGTCAGGCGCAAATCCGGCCGGGACCACTTAAGCAGCTAAGAGTATTCCAGTAAGGAAAGCAAATGAGAGGAAGAGGGCGAGGAAGGTTCCCTGCATAGCCCTAATTATATCCCCATAGTTATCCACATCTCTATCCACACGAATTCCACCACGTTTCCCCCTTGACTTCAATGGGTGGAGGACGTAGCGTGCTCCTTGGATACGAAGGTCGCGCAGGGCGGCCGGAATCTCATTTGTTTAGGCTCAAATTTTATACATTAACAAAATACTAAATCTTATGAGGTCTACACTAAATCTCACGAAAGCCGGTCAATCAGTAGTCTGGGGTATCGCTACGGCAATGTTCACTATTGCGACCTTTTTCGTGGCAAGCACCACTTTTGCGATTGTTCCTCTATATGTCGATAACACTGTTAGCTGTGATAACTCCACCGCCGATTCTTCGGTGACGCCTTACTGCACCATTCAGGCAGCGGTAAACGATGCCTTGGACGGCGACACAGTAAGTGTCGGCGCCGGCACATATGCTGAGAATGTCACACTCGGCGAAGACATCACGCTAGAGGGAGCGCAGTCAGGAGTTGACGCTCGTGGTCGCTCGACCAGCGAGACCATCATCGCGCCTTCGTCTGGGATCGGCATCACGCTCACGGCTGGTGTCGCGGGCGCGACCATAGATGGCTTCAGCATCTCCGGGGGAGAAAAAGGCATCGAATCGACCTCTGGCCCGCTCGACGGCCTGACCATACAGAACAACATTATCTCAGGATTTACTGGTACCGGTATGTTCCTCAACAATAGCGGTATCGACCTCACGGTCGACCGGAACGTCGTTGACGGTTCTTCGGGCACCGGCAGTGGCGGTCTCGTCCACCTCGACACCGACAACTTCGACGGAATGTGGTTCACCAACAATAATGTTGTCGACGGCGCGGGATACACGGGATTCTTCTCCGACGGCAACCACAACGTGGGCGAGAGCGTCAATCGCTCGCCGAAGCTGACAGGCAACCTATTCCAGAACAACGAAACTGGCGCGAACCTCGGCCGTTTCTCCTGGGAGTACGCGCACATCTCCAGCAACATGTTTAAGGATAATAACTATCCCGGTTTGCAGGGCGGCATCCAACACTCAACGATTGAGAAGAACACTTTCGACGGCAACGGCCGTGGCGGGTTGGAGCTTACCGGTTTCGGTGGTTCTGGTGACGCGACGCGCGGAGCACAGTACAACACCATCACGCATAACATCTTTACCGGAAATGGGTACCTCAATGCGGGGGAGGGCATCTTCCTCTCCACCGGCCAGTTCCCTGGAACAATCGCTACCAACGACATCAATCGCAATAGCATAGCGGGGAACGCGGGCGGCATGACGTACGACGGTAGTGAGATCATCGATGCGACCTGTAACTGGTGGGGTACTGCGAGCGGTCCGAGCGGCGTAGGCCCCGGCTCTGGTGATGCCGCGACCTCGAGCCTGACCATTGACTACGCTACCTGGCTCACAAGCTCCGACCTAGATGGTCCATGCAATGGCGTACCTACTGGCTCCATAGAGATAACCAAGTACGCGTGCCCCGCAGACACGGTAGTCACCCGCGAAGATAACGGTGTAGAAGGGGAGGCTCCAGAGGGTTGCGTACTGCAAGAGGGTGCCTACTTTGGCTATGTGCACGGTGATGCGGAGAATGCCGATGGCCCATACCCTGAGCTTCCGTTGAATGGTGGCATTATCACCGAAGCAGGGGCGACCTCGGCCGGGATCCTCACTATTGATGAGCTCTCGTCGGACGGCAGGTATCTCGTCATGGAGACTGACGGCGCAGGTAATCAGCTCCCGTATCCGGGAAGCGACGTCCTCGGTCTTTACTGTGAAGGCGACGGAGGAGGCAGCAACGACAACCAGGAGCTCACCTTTGTCCCCGCTGGCGGCGTGGCACACTGCGTCGCATACAATGTGGCAAGCGACACGACGCCCCCGGACGCGCCGGTGCATCTCTCACCGTTCAATGGTGTCGTCATCGTTCCATCGGCACTCACTGACATTGATTGGACCGATGTGACCGATCCTTCGACACCCGTCACATACTTCTATCAGTCTTCAAATTTGCCGACTACGAACGGCAGCGGCGCATTCTCAAGTCCTGTCTACACATCCGGTGCGCTTTCTTCTTCTCACATCCCCGCAGGTGGCACACCGCTCGGTGTCTACTACTGGCACGTACGCGCGGAGGACAGCATCGGCAACTCAAGCGCATGGACTAGCCCTTGGAAGATTACGGTAGCGGATCAGGTACATGTCCACATCCTTAAGTACATAGATGATGTGCTCGCCACGAGCGAATCGGCAGGAGGCCTCTCCTTCCCGATGTCAGTCAGTTGGCAGGCGGTCAACGTAGGAGGTGGTGCGCCGGGGAGCGGTAGCTACACGCTAAACTCAAGCGGTTCTGGCACCACTACTCCGTATGCAGCGGTCACGCTCGCATTTGATCCGGGTGCGGATTACGCGACCAGTGAAATAATAGACAACAGCACCGTCTATTCTCCCGACGCCGAGATCTGCCCCTCAGATAAATTCCAGTTTGTCGGTTATCGCACGGGCGAGACGCTCGCCGACGCCGAAGCGGCCGACGCGACAAGCACGGCGCCCTCTTTTGAAGGTCTTACAAGTGACAAGTACGTCATTGTAGGCAACACGCCGTGCACACCGCCGCCAGCCTGCAACGTGAACGCAAGCAGCGTCTACATGAGTGACGAGACCACGCAATCCGACCCAGAGACCTTCACACTCGTCCCGCACAGCAGCTGGGCGACCATCGCCGGTACCGACTGGATCTGGAACGAGTATCAGGACGGCAACACGGATTCGGCGCCCGTGGGTACCGTGACCTTCAGCAAAGAGTTCAGCATCGTTGGCACGCCGCTCGGCGCGACGCTTGAGATTACGGCCGACAACGGTTACTCTGTGAGCGTCAACGGACACGATCTCTCAGGCATTAGTGGCTGCTTTAGCGACGAAGATCAGACGTGGAATTCGGTGCATACGTGTACTATCCCGGCCGGTACATTGCTCCCAGGCGCCAACGTGCTCTCCATAGATGCGACCAACTTCGGTCCTCCAGAGGATTACACCGGCCCCAATCCGGGCGGGCTTACCTACAAACTCACGGTAGAGAACAACGAGTGTGTCATCCCCGATGTCCACGTGCATATCTATAAGTACATTGACGGCGAGCTTGTAACGAGCGAGTCGGTCGACGGGATATCTTTCCCCATGATTGCGGTCTGGGACGAGGCCAACATCGGCTCCGGTAGCGGTGGGTACTCGCTTGACGCTTCCGGCTCCGGCACCACGACTCCATACGCGGCGATGACCATCGCGCTGCAGGCAGGGGCAGACTACTCCACCCACGAAGTGACGGACGGAGATCCGGTGTTTCCGGCGGGCTCAGACTTCTGCCCGGCAGGCAAGTATCAGCTTCAGGGGTATCGCGTAGGCAGCACTCTTGCCGAGGCGGAGGGAGCAACGCTCACGACGGAAGCGCCCGCCTTCACGAATCTCGCAAGTGACAAGTATGTTATTGTCGAGAACTTACCCTGTGCGTCGCTCAGAACGACGGTGAATATCTGTAAAGTGGATGACAACGAAAATCCGCTTTCGGGCTGGAGACTGATGCTCAAGGGGACTCATGTGGAAGACGTGACTGTACCCGCCAATACTTCGGCAGGGGCCACGACCGTCAATTCACTCTCCTCAGGCATCTCATACCTTGTCCGCGCGACGGGCACGTGGCTCAATTCAGGGGGCAATGGCGGCAGTGGCAACACCGCGGACGCTGAATTCGTGACGACCGACGACTGGGCCTCTCACACTGACGGCCCGCCGATAAGTGTTGACCAGCTTGACCTGCAAGTGAACAACGGCTTCGTAGATTGGGGCACGTACAATAGCGACCACTCGTACGCGTACTCCTTCGTTCCCGTCGCTGACGGTACGGCGAGCTTCCGCATCTTTGACGGACAGAACGGTACGCCGCAGAGTAGCTGGTACAGCGACAACGTTGGTTCGCTTGCCGTAAGTATCTGGCAGGGCTACGCGGGTACCACTGGAGAGAACGGCTGTGTTTCGTTTGAAGACGTTCCGTTCGGCGACTACACGATAGGTGAAGAGTTGCGGGACGGCTGGACCAATGTCTCCGGCCTCGGCGAAGTAAGCGTCTCAAGCGAGAGCAATGAGTTCACCGTCGTCAATCACGACACGAGCACCGACACTGCGACCCTTACGCTCGTGAAATACGTCTTTGGCAGCTCCGATGGCAGCTTCAATTTTGAGCTCACGGGTGCCACTGCGACGACCACGAGCATCACTACGGTAGAGGGAGAAGGCTCCGTCGAGATAGCACTGACACCGGGGATCTCTACCATTACTGAGATTGTTCCGGAAGGCTGGACCAACACCGGCATGCGCTGTGAATACGAAGGAGACAGTATTGGTGTCGCAGTATCAACGAGCAGCGAAGAGGTAAGCGCTGACATAGGCGACGAGATTATCTGCTACTTCACCAACGCACCGGAAGGCGAAGAGCCTGCGGTCGTCGGATACAAATGGAACGATTACGACTTCAACGGTTCGTGGCAACAGAGCTGCTCCGAGGAGACTGAGTGCACGGAAGAGCCGGGTATTGAGGGCTGGCCGATAGCGCTCGGTCGCGTCGCCGGGGAGGCCGCTGGTACTGAAGGTGACCCCATACCGGTAGAGATTGTGGAGTTGAACCTCACTGGAGCAAGTCCGCTAGGGCAGTTCTCGCTCGGCGCTCCGGAGCCGGGACAGTACAAGCTCTTTGAGGGTAGCCAGAGGGGATGGACCCCGACGCACCCCGACGCGATTGATAGCTTCTTCGACATCTTCTATGCAGTCGGGGTCTCACTGCCTGATGACTTTACGCTCAACACGGACAATGTGTACGACGTAGAGGTAGACGCCAACGGTGACATTACCATCACGCAGGACACCTCCAGTGAGCCGCAGTCGTTGTGGTTCGGTAACCACCGAGACACCAAACTCGACACGAGCACCATTATCAGCAATGACACCGATCTTGCGACTAACTCAAGCATCACAGGACAGGCCTACACTGTAGAGTGGCAGGTGATACCCTCCGGCGTGGACACACCGACCGGTACGGTAGAGATAAAGGCCAACGGCGGCGCCGGCTGCTCGGCTCCGGTAGAGGACGGTCAATGTCAGATTACTCCCGCACTGGCGGGTAACTACCTCCTCATCGCGTACTACAGCGGGGACGCAGTCTATGCGGTAAGCAACTCGGATTCGCCCGGTGTGTCGCATGGGGTCGTTGATGAACCTGTAACTACGTTCTCTGCAACTATCTTAACGAACCCTATCGGCAACGGTCCGCCTGTCGGCCCCGGTGGCATCGGCTTCTTTGGACAGGTGCTCGGTGCTTCCACATCCGCAGGAGGCACGATTGGTGAAGTGCTCGGTGCCTCAACCTCCACATGCAGTGCGCTCATCACCTCATTCATGGGGCAAGGTAAGGTCAACGATCCGGCGCAGGTCATGGCACTTCAGGCGTTTCTGGATGTAGAGAACAATGCCGGGCTGCCCATCACAGGTAACTTTGGTCCGTTGACGACAGCGGCTGTCAAAGACTTCCAGATTAAGTACTGGCAGGATATTCTCGCGCCGTGGGTGCCTTTCGGCCTCCCGACCGACCACACGCCGACTGGCTACGCAGGGAAGACGACAATGTGGAAGATCAACATGCTGTACTGTCCGGATCTCAATCTTCCGTTCCCACAGCTTCCGTAGCCGTTAGAGGTTAATATCCAAGCAAAACTCGCCCACAGAGGCGGGTTTTGCGTTGGCTCGGCGCATGGGAGAATAAGAAGGATGAAGAAACGGAAGGTCTCCATACGGAAGCGCGCTCGCACACGCATACCCCCACTTTTGCCGCGCGGGAGGCGAGCGCTGCGGCGCGTGGAATTCCTCGGGGCCACGGCTCTCACAGTGTTCGTTCTTTTGTCGGCGGGTATATTCTTTGCCTCCGGCGCACAGCGCTATGCGCTGCGTTTCCCGAATATCGCGGCGGTCATCTCTGCGGTCCTTGTGCAGCTTTCCAATGCCGACCGTGCGCAAAACGGTCTCGGAGAGCTTACCGTCAATCCCGTGTTGGTCGCCGCAGCCCAAGCCAAGGCCAACGACATGGCCGAGAAGGGCTACTTCGCTCATGTCTCGCCCGAGGGTCTGGACCCGTGGTTTTGGTTCAAGCAGGTCGGATATAGATTTGAGTACGCCGGAGAGAATCTCGCGGTGGATTTTTCCGATTCGGGCGACGTCAATGCGGCATGGATGAATTCGCCCACGCATCGCGATAACATTCTGGACCCGCACTATACCGAGGTGGGCATCGCGACGGCGCAGGGGATGTATAAGGGGCGTACGACCACCTTCGTCGTGCAGGTATTCGGGAAGCCCTCGGCCGCCTCCGAAGAGAGGCGGCTCTCCGCTTCCATCATTCCCGAAAAGCCGACGGAGGTCGCAACGGCAACGACTCGCCCCTCCCCGCCGGAGGCCGAAGTCCTAGGCTCATCAGCCGACGAAGCATCTGTGGAAACTAAAGTAGCGACCACAAGCCCCGCGCTCGCGGCGTCACTCGCGGAAAAGACCAGCAAAGACATTCCGTGGTGGGGATACGTCGTGGGATTCCCGCGGACGACAGCGCACATCGCCTTTTACATCATCGCGTTCTTCGTCATGGCAGCGCTCGCGCTGGACACCGGCCTTGAGATGCACTGGCATCATCGCAAGCGCGCGCTGCGCGCGGGGCTAGCGCTTGCCGTAGTATCCGTCTTCTTCATCCTCGCCGACTTTTTATTTTTCGCTCCTCCCGTCCTCGCGCTAATCTCGGCCTCTCTCTGACGCGCTCAGCGCGGACACAGAAATAGTACATACCATGGTATATACCACAGTATGTACTTATAGAGTGCGGCCGCATATGTCAGGTACGTTCGTCGTGAGGAGAACGTCACAAAGTTCATACACAAATCCGTTGGTGGCGTTGCGCCCCCTACCCGCATTTCATACGACCGCATGAAATGCGGGTAGGGGGATTATCCGGTTTTTTTATCGGCACAGGACCCAAGAATCTCGTTGATTATGGAAAGGGTTTCTTGGGGGCCGCTCGTCGCGCGTGTCCGAATGCCCGTCGGTATAACGGCGGCGTCGTTGCCTCCCTCATAAAGCGCGTCGCCGACGTAGAGCATGTCGCCCGCAGGGATGCCGAGACGCTCCGAGAGCCATTTCACGCCGTAGGCCTTGTTGATACCTTTGCGCGCTATATCTATCGCCGTCATACCGCCCATAACGACGTCAAATTGCGGGAGCCGGGGCGCGAGATTTTTCCATAGTGCGCCGCGCTTCGCATTGCCGGGGTCCCACTCGCGCGTGATGCCGCGCGGAAGGGGGACGCCGAGCATGGCATACGATATCATTGACCCCTTGTCCACGTAGCGCTCGCCGTAGCACGGCAGGCCCTCCAATACCGCCGTTTCCCGCACGCTTTCTTCTATCGCCGCGCGTATGGCGCGTCTGTCGTCCTCTCCGAGATCAAAGGTATAAAGCTGCTCCCACTCCTTCCCGTTTCGGCGGTATCCCTGCGAGGCTCCGCTTACGAGGAGATACAAGTGCTTCACGTCGGGCGAGGAGGCGAGTTCTCCGAGGAACGACTCCTGAATCCTCGGAAAATCGCGCCCCGTCATTATGCAAACGGGCATCTTCGCCAGTAATTCCAGCAACCGCTGCGTCACAACGGGCTCGGGAGCCTGCAGGGTGGGTGCCAGGGTGTCGTCAAGATCAAAAAGTGCTGCGCGCGGACATTCCATTCCTCCGAGAATACCATATGCTCATAGTGCAGCCACCCGCTCCGCGTCTTCTCCCGCAGCGTATTGAAGACGCTACCCGCGCCGCCCCTTGGAGATATCGGGAGTTACGAACTCCCGATATTTGAGCTTTCCATACCTTCTGAGCTGCGCCGAGTG
>JANLHO010000055.1 GCA_024654485.1 Patescibacteria group bacterium
CCATGTTGCAGACGGTGATGCAGTTGTCGGCCGCATCGCGTACGACCTCGTACTCTATCTCTTTCCAGCCGCCCAGGTATTCCTCTATAAGGACCTGAGGGACGTTGCTGAAAACCTCGGAAAGCTTCTTGGACAGTTCGCCCGCGTCGCGTACCACGCCGGAGCCTTCGCCGCCGAGCGCGAAGCCCGCGCGGACCATTACCGGATATCCTATCCTCTCGGCCGCCTTCAGGGCATCTTTCGTGGTGGCTGCGGCCGCGCTCCGCGCGTAGCAAACGCCTATCTCTTCAAGCCGCTGAACAAAACGCTCGCGGTCTTCAGTGTCGCGTATAACGGAAGTGGGCGTACCCAATACGCGCACGCCGTATTTCTTGAGTATGCCGCGCTCTTCCAGCGCGAGTCCGAGATTGAGCGCGGTCTGTCCTCCGAAAGAGAGCAGAATGGCGTCGGGGCGCTCTTTGCGTATAACCTCCGTGGCGAATTTTTCCGTCAGAGGCAGGAAGTAGACCTTGTCCGCAAGATTTTCATCGGTCTGGACGGTGGCGATATTGGGATTGATGAGGACCACCTCTACGCGCTCCTCTTTGAGCGCCTTGATGGCCTGCGACCCGGAGTAATCAAATTCGCCCGCCTGACCGATGCGCAGTCCGCCGGAGCCGAGAAGCAATACTTTTTTGGGCTTTTTCATATATGTCCCAATCTACGAATGAATGCCAATCTACAAATGTCTACGAATATACAACTCGCACATTTGTAGCCATTCGTAGTATTCGGATGATTTGTAGATTGGTACATACTAGCGACGTAAGGAGCGGATAAAATCGTCAAATATCCATGCAGTGTCAGTCGGGCCTGGGCATGCCTCGGGGTGAAATTGTACCGAGCGCCACTTGCCCGACGAGTGGCGTATACCCTCGTTGCTGCCGTCGTTGCCGTTGGTGAACCACTCGCTCCACCCCTTAGGCAGCGTCTTGGCGTCCACGGCAAAGCCGTGATTTTGTGAGGTGATATAGCAGCGCTTTGTGCCCGCCTCCGTACACGGCTGGTTTTGTCCGCGATGCCCATATTTAAGCTTGTACGTTTTGGCGCCGGCGGCCAAAGCGAGAAGCTGGTTGCCGAGGCATATACCGAGTATCGGCACGCCCGCATCCATCGCGGCGCGGATGTGCGCGATGGTCGGAGCGCACATGCTTGGGTCGCCGGGGCCGTTGGAGATGAAGAGCGCGTCGTACTTGTCTTTTGTGAAATCGTAGTCCCACGGTACGCGGACGATGGTCGTCTCCGGCCTCACGAGGGAGCGCACGATGTTCTCTTTCATGCCGCAGTCCACGGCGATTATTTTTATCGGGCCATTGCCGTACACTCGCTTCTTTTTCGGACTGACCTTCGCTACGAGGTTCTCGTCGTTGGGGTCTTTGAATGTCCGCGGCTTCTTATCGCCCATTGCGCCGAGCATGACACCGCGCTCGCGAAGTCGCTTCGTTAGGGCGCGCGTGTCCACGCCAGTCAGGGCCGGCACGCCGCTCTCCTTGAGCCATTCGCCGAGCGAGCGCTTGGCATCGTGGTGAGAGTAGTGCTCGGAATACTCCGCGACTACCAGCCCCGCCACTTGTATGCGATCGGACTCAAATGGTACGGGTATGTCAGGCTTGCCCTTCGTAGCTTTGCCGTGTCCGTCCGTAGCCTTTGGCGAAGGAGGAGCGAAGAAGGGCAAGCCGTAGTTGCCGATCAGTGGGTAGGTGAGTACGACTATCTGCCCCGCGTACGAAGGGTCGGTCAGGCTCTCCACGTAGCCCGTCATACCCGTGTTGAAGACGACCTCGCCGGACAGTCCGCCAGCTGGCGGACGCGCACCGAATCCACCAGCTGGCGGACTGCCCTCAAAAACCGTCCCGTCCTCTAGGTAGAGCTTCATAGAATAAGTCCGCCGGAGGCGGATCTGCCTTGGGTAGAAAAAACCCCGCCAGTGGCGGGGAAAAGCGCAGGATAAAAAAATACACCCGTGCGGGCGTGCTGTTCCGAGAATATCTTGGAGGCCATTAAAACCGTATTGTAGCGCATCCGTGGCATAAGTCAATCCATGCCTGCGTGTGCATAATCTTACGATTTTGTGTAGGCTTTCGGGATGCAGCGCGATGACCTCAAAAAATTCAAGTTGCCCGATACATCCGGCGTGTACTGTTTCCGCAAAGGTCGGAAGATATTGTATATCGGCAAGGCGGCTTCCTTACGCGACAGAGTGCGCAGCTATTTTGCGAGCGACCTCGTACGCGGGCGCGGGGAAGCCATTCGCGGAATGGTGGAGAAGGCCGACCGCATCACGTGGCAGGAGACCGACAGCGTCTTGGAAGCTCTGATACTGGAGGCAAATCTCATCAAGAAGCACCAGCCGCCCTACAATGTAGATGAAAAGGACAACAAAAGTTTTAATTATCTGGTCATTACCAAAGAAGAGTACCCGCGTGTATTGGTGGTGCGAGGCAGGGAATTATTCCAAAAGTGGGAGAAGAAGGATATTAAATATCTTTTTGGTCCCTTCCCGCACGGCGGCGCGTTGCAGGAGGCGCTCAGAATAGTCCGTCGCATATTCCCGTTTCGCGACTCCAAATGCATCCCCTGCAAAGACCAGCGCACCCTTACCGACAAAAAGACCAGCAAAAAGATAAAGGTCGGTCCTTTATCTTCCAATATACAAAAGTGCAAGTCGTGTTTTAGCCGGCAGGTGGGGCTTTGTCCGGGTGTGTGCACGGGCGAGGTAAGCGCGCGGGAGTATGCGAAGACGATCCGTAATATAAAAGATCTCTTTTCCGGCAATTTCCACGGCCTGAAGCGCAGACTTGCACGCGAGATGAAGGCGTGCGCCGCGGAAGAGCGCTACGAAGAAGCGCGGGAACGCCGACGTCAGGTGGCGGCATTGGAGCATATACGCGACGTCTCGCTGATAAAGGATGAGCTTCGCGTCGCGCCGGGCGGGCACGTTTTCTCCAGCTCCGGCGCGCGCGTAGAAGCGTACGACGTGGCTCATACTTCCGGCCATGAGACCGTCGCCGTGATGACGGTTGTTGAGGGCGGGGAAGCGCTAAAGTCCGCCTACCGCAAATTCAAGATACGCTCCGCGACCAACGACGACATTGCCGCCCTCAAGGAGGCGCTCGGCCGCAGGCTTGAGCATCCGGAGTGGCCGCTGCCAAGGGTATTCGTCGTGGACGGCGGAAAGGCCCAAGTAAACGCCGCTGTGCGCATCTTGCGCGCCGCCGGATTGAGCATCCCCGTCGTGGGCGTCATCAAGAACGAATTCCACAAGCCCGAGCGCCTGACAGGAGATAAACGCGCGCTCCAGAGCATGGAGCGCGATATTCTGCTTGCCAATCACGAAGCGCACAGATTTGCGATAGGCTGGCAC
>JANLHO010000057.1 GCA_024654485.1 Patescibacteria group bacterium
CTCAGGAAAGGAGAAACGATAACAATTCATTAAAATATGTCCGAATCTACGAATACATACGAATCTACGAATATCTGCGAATCCACAGGTCGGGTTCTTGGTTTTATTCGTAGCCATTCGCAGATTCGGATAATGTAATTCGTTGATATGAAAAAATACAAGCCGACCTCTCCCACGCAGCGTGCGCACACGTCCGTAAACTACCGCACCTCACTCTCGGGCCACCAGCCGCACAAAGCGCTGACGCGCGGCAAGAGGAAGACCGGAGGACGCAACAGTGACGGGCGTATCACGGTACGCCATCATGGCGGGGGGCACAAAAAGAGATTCCGCGACGTGGACTTCCGCTTCAACAAGAAAGACGTCCCCGCCCGCGTGTCTTCAATAGAGTACGATCCGTTCCGTTCCGCGTTCATAGGGCTCGCCGTTTACCGCGACGGGGAGAAGCGCTATGTCGTCGTACCCAAAGAGATGAAGGTGGACGACACTTTCGTCGTCTCGGAGTCCGCGCCTGCGAAATCGGGCAACCGCCTTCCGCTTGGGAAGATACCGGTCGGCGCTTTCGTTTACTGCGTTGAAATAAAGCCGGGTGCCGGAGCGGTGCTCGCGCGCTCCGCCGGCAACTACGCCGAGGTCATCGCGCAGGATGCCGGCTATACGCACCTGAAGCTGCCTTCCACGGAGGTACGCAAGGTAATAAGCACGGCGTGGGCATCCATAGGCGCGGTTTCCAACGAAGAGCATCGTCTCGTGAATCTCGGCAAGGCAGGCAGAAGCCGATGGATGGGGAAGCGCCCCACGGTTCGCGGAACCGCAATGAACCCCGTAGACCACCCGCACGGAGGCGGCGAGGGTCGTCAGGGCCGCGGTCACCGCCGAGCGCGCACGCTCTGGGGCAAACCTTCCGGCAAAGGCCAGAAGACAAGGCGGCCCAAGAAATACAGCAACGTTTTCGTCATTTCCCGTCGCAAGGTCGGCAAACGCAGATAAGAACAAAAGCCCGCGAATGCGGGCTTTTGTTTGACATCGCCCCCCGTTTCCTATACATTGTGCGGACCCGCCGAGGCGGGATTTTGATTGAACATATGACACGATCCCTCAAAAAAGGTCCGTATGTGGACGAGAAGTTGATGAAGAAGATCGGCGCCCGTAAGCCGGGCGGCGAGCCTATAAAGACGTGGGCGCGCGCGTCAATGATCGCGCCGGAATTCGTCGGCTTCACGTTCCTCGTGCACACCGGCAAGAACTTTGACGAGGTATACGTCTCGGAAGACATGGTGGGGCATCGTTTGGGAGAGTTCGCTCCCACGACCAAATTCGTCAAGCACGGAGGCCGCATGCAGAAGGAGGCTGAAATAGCCGCGAAGGCGGCCGAGGTGTCCGCAGCACAGGCGGCAAAAGCGACCGCTGCAAAATAGTATTTGTACATGCATATGAAAGCGCTTTTAAAAAACTATCACCAGTCGCCCCGCAAGGTGCGGCTCGTCGCCGACATGATTCGGGGCAAGAGTGTATCGGATGCCCGCGCGGCGCTCCTGTATTTGCCCAAGAAGTCCGCTCCCGCGCTCGGCAAACTTCTGGACTCGGCCGTAGCCAACGCTCGCAGCGGCGGGCACGCGGCCGAGGGACTCTTCGTCAAAACGATAACGGTGGACAAGGGTGCGGTGATGCGTCGCTATCGCCCCTTTGCGCGCGGCCGCTCCGGCACTCTGCACAAAACGATGAGTATCGTACGATTGGGGCTTGCTCCGATCGAGCGACCAGCGAACAGTAAACAGCGAACAGGAAAGAAAAAAGCCGTTTCCCGCACTAAGAAAATTGCCGCATAATTACTGTTCACTGCTATCTACTCACTGCTCACTATTCTTATGACACACACCGTACATCCATACGCCCACCGTCTCGGCATAATCCGCGACTGGAAATCGCGCTGGTTCGCGAAAAATCCGGCCGATTACCGCTTCAACGTAATGGTAGATGCCGCCATACGCCGTTTCCTAAAGAAGCGTCTGCGCGGTATGTACGTTACCTCCGTGGAAATAGAGCGCAGCCAGAATGCCATCCGCGTCATAGTAAAAACCTCGCGTCCGGGCCTCGTCATAGGTCGCGGCGGCGAAGGCTCCACCAAGCTCACCAAGGAGATAGAGAAGATAGTAAGAAGCGTGCCATCCGGCGGGAAGAGCGAGAAGATGGCGATACGGCTAGATATAGAGGAGGTCCGCTCGCCCGAGAGCCAGTCGCCCGTCGTCGCGTACATGATCGCCGAAGGTCTGGAAAAAAGGCAGCCCTTCCGACGCGTGCTCAAGCAGACGGTGGAAAAGGTCATGGCCAACCGCGATGTGGAAGGCGTGCGCATTGCGATAGCGGGTCGTCTTGGCGGTGCCGAGATGAGTCGGCAGGAAGAGATAAAGAGAGGCCGCGTACCCCTGCAGACCCTTCGTGCCGATATAGATTTCGCGCGCGAACAGGCGTATCTCCCGTATGGAATTATCGGCATCAAGGTATGGATATATCGTGGAGATATATTCTCTGACGACAAAAAAAATTAATATGAAGCGAACAGCGAACAGCGAACCCCGAATACAGCTTCGCCGACGGGGCAGGCAGCGAACAGAAACTCAAACGCGAGGACGTTCCTGCTGTTCACGGTTATCTGTTTACTGTTAACTCTCTTCTATGTTGGCACCAAAAAAAGCAAAATATCGCAAGTGGCAGACCGGACGCAGGAATCCGGCGCGTCTCCTGCGCCCCGAAACGCGCGGCATCACCGTGAACTTCGGTTCGTATGGTGTGAAGGCGATGAGTCCCGCGCGCATCACATCCAACCAGCTTGAGGCCGCGCGTCGCGCGCTCTCTCGCGCCGGCGGCAAAAGCTCCAAGATATGGATACGGGTGTTTCCCGACCGACCGTTCACGAGAAAAGCCGCGGAGGTCGGCATGGGAAGCGGTAAGGGAGACGTAGCGGGTTATGTGGTGGAGGTGCGCCCCGGCCGCGTTATTTTTGAGATAGACGGCGCACCGGAAGAGGTGGCGCGTGAGGCACTACGCAAAGCGGGGACGAAGTTGCCCTGCAAGGTGCAGGTCATAGCACGCAACTAATATGGCATCGGAATTTTCAAAAAAGGGGATAGGGGAATTGCGCAAACTTATTGCCGACAAGCGAGAGAGCCTGCGCAGCTTTCGTTTCGGGGGAGCTGGCTCACGCACACGCAACACCCGTGAAGGAAGGATGCTTCGCAAAGACATCGCGAGGATCCTCACGGAGATAAAAGCTAGGGAGATTGATTCTAAGCGTAAAATCGCGTCTTAGTGAAATAAGGAGCGAAGCGACTATATTTCACTTGACCCGCCTAAATTTTGAAAACCATCAAAAGCGTGATATAAAGCCGCATCCGCTATCAGTACAAATTCATTATGAAAGGCTGCGTGGCAAATTTGGGCGGGTGTAAGAGTTTCTAACTCACTATGTTCGTAAGAACTTCTAACACAGGGAAAACATTTCAGGGCGTTGTCGTTAAGGCGGCGATGAAAGACACTGCGACGGTGATGGTTGAACGCTACGTCAAGCACCCCACATACAGAAAGTATCTCCGCAAAAGCCAGAAATTCCTCGTACACGATCCGGGCAACACGGCACAGGTAGGCGAGAAGGTCACAATCAAAGAGACCCGCCCTATCTCCAGGCGCAAGCATTTCATTCTGGTCTCCGCGCAGGGTTCGCCGGACGCGGGCACAAAATAGGCATATGATTCAACCGCAAACCATAGTAAAGGTAGCCGATAATTCCGGAGCGATACTCGGACGTGTATTCAAGGTGCTCGGCGGTTCCAAGCGTCGGTATGCGCAGGTGGGCGATGAAGTCGTTATATCCATCCAGAGTGCACAGCCGCGCAAGAGCGTGAAGAAGAAAGAAGTGCATCGCGCTGTCGTCGTACGTCAGGCCAAAGCCCTGCGGCGCAAAGACGGCTCGTATGTGCGCTTTGATGAGAATGCGGTAGTGCTCATCACCGGGAGCGGCAAAGAGCCAAAGGAGCCTAAAGCAAACCGCGTGTTCGGACCGATACCGCGCGAACTCGTGGAAAAAGGATACCAGCGCATAGGTTCGCTGGCGGCTGAGATAGTGTAAATCAGGCAGCAAAGTAGTGAGAGTAATCCATATGAAATTAAAGAAAGGAGACAAAGTAATAGTCATCGCGGGCAAAGACAAGGGGGCCGTATCTACGGTCGTGCGTATCATACGCGATAGGGACCTTGTCATCCTTGATGGCGTCAATATCGCGAAGAAGCACCGCAAGCCTTCCGCCCAGAACCGTACGGGCCAGATAGTAGATAAAACGATGCCCATACACGTGTCCAACGTAATGCTGGCGGACCCGAAGACGGGCAAGCCTACCCGTATCAGGATAAGTCGCGAGAAGGGGGATAGGCGGAGGGTCGCCGTGAAAAGCGGGCAACAGGTGAATTAATCCCCGATTTCGTGTATACCTACCAAGATATGAATGCAACAACCACAGCACGGCACAAGACATTTGACGCTCTCAAGAGCGAATTTGGCTACACGAGCGTGATGCAAGCGCCGCGAGTCGGCAAGATAGTTGTATCTACGGGCGTCGGTTCGCTTAAGGACAAAAAGAAGCTTGAGCTCATCGTTGACCGCCTTGCGCGCATCACCGGCCAGATACCGGCGCCTCGCGGGGCGAAGAAATCCATAGCGAATTTCAAGATACGCTCGGGCGACATCGTGGGGTATCAGGTGACCCTGCGGGGAGCAAGAATGCGGGCTTTCCTTGATAAGCTCATACACATAGTGCTGCCGCGCATGAAGGACTTTCGCGGACTGAAGCCCACGGCCATAGACGAAATGGGCAACATCACAATCGGACTCAAGGAGCACACCGTATTCCCCGAGACCTCGGACGAGGATGCGAAAGACGTATTCGGCCTCTCCATCACCATCACGACCAGTGCCAAGAACGAAAAGGAGGCCCAGGCCTTCCTGAGGCATATAGGCCTCCCTCTCCGCGAAGAATAAATCGTTTCGCAAGCACGCAAGATTGTTCTCCTCAGAACAACTAATAATTGTACATCCCTAAAAATACGCCATAATATCAGGACATCCCTCAATAGAGAGTTATTCAGACTTATTGATCAGCGGTACAACATTGCCCGGTGAAAAGACCTTAGGTTTGACTTTGCCTGACCAATCGTCTATAGTGCCCCTGCCTCGTAAGGGGCTTCGTTTTTTAGCAAGTCCCGCCAACGGCGGGATACTGCGAGAAACGGGGCACGGGGAAACTCTCTAACCCAACATCCGAAAGGTGGGGTGCCGGAGCTTCCAAACTCCTTCCGCGGCTCATATCTATGGCCAAAAAATCAATGATAGTGAAGGCGAATCGCAAGCCTAAATTTTCCAGTCGCACCGTGCGGCGCTGCTTCAAGTGCGGACGCCCGCGCGGCTTTATGCGCGATTTCAACCTCTGCCGCATCTGCTTCCGGGAAGAGGCTCTTGAGGGGCACATACCCGGCATCAAAAAAAGCTCATGGTAGTTCGACTACTCTCACCACTATGGTAAACGACCCGGTAGGAGATTTCATAGCCCGCATTATGAACGGTGGCGCAATACGCAAGGCGTCGGTCTCTATCCCTTTCTCCAATTTGAAAATGGCGATAGCGGATAAGCTGAAAGAAACGGGACACGTAGCCTCCGTGGATAAGAAAGGGAAGAAGGTGCGCAAGACATTGGACATAACGCTCAAGTACGATGAGAGCGGAGCATCTGCTATACGCGGCGCAAGGCGCGTTTCCAAGCCGGGCCGGCGCGTCTACAAGAGGGCGCAGGAGATTACGCCGGTGCGCGGTGGAAGAGGCGTTCTTTTTCTCTCAACTCCTCAGGGCATCAAGACCGGTGCCGAAGCACGAAAAGAGCATGTCGGCGGCGAGGCGCTTTTTGAGATTTGGTAATCAATATGAGTAGAATAGGCAAACTTCCAATAAATATCCCGTCGGGCACCGACGTGTCTGTGGCCGGAGGCGAAATAGTCGTCAAAGGCAAAAGCGGTACGCTCAAGCGCTCTCTGCACCCGGCCGTCTCGGTCGTCGTGGAAAGCGGTGCAGTGAAGGTCGCTCCCGCGCAGAGCTCCCGTCAGGCGCGCGCGCTTTGGGGCACTTACGCGGCGCACGTGAACAACATGATACACGGTGTCAATACGCCGTTCGTGAAAAAGCTTCAGATAGAGGGGATAGGATACCGCGCCGAGATGTCCGGCAAGCAGCTGAAGCTTATGCTCGGGTTCTCGCACCCGGTCGTGATAGAAATACCCGAAGGCATCACGGTCTCCGTAGAGAAGAATATAGTCGCCGTCTCCGGTGCCGACATAGAGCAGGTCGGAGAGTTTGCGGCAAGCGTCCGCGCTATACGTAAGCCCGAGCCGTACAAGGGCAAGGGCATCCGCTACGAGGGTGAGGCGGTAAGACAGAAGCAGGGCAAGAAAGCCGCAGCCGCAGCCGCATAAAATCGTTGAACAGAAAACAATATGAAATCCATAAAATCCAGCAAACGAGAACGACGGCACGCACGCGTACGTGCGAAGGTGGCGGGCAGCGCGAAGCGCCCGAGGCTGTCTATCTACAAGTCCAACACGCGCATAATCGCACAAATCATAGACGACGAAAAAGGTACGACGATCGCATCCGTGTCGTCGCTTGGTGAAAAAGGCAAGAATCCGCGCGAGAGGGCAGAGATGGCGGCGGCAACGCTCGTCAAGAAAGCCGCTGCAGCCGGCGTGAAAGAGGTTGTGTTTGACCGCGGCGGGTTCCAATATCTCGGTACGATAAAGACGTTCGCCGAAGCAGCCCGCGCCGCAGGATTAAAATTTTAAAGAAGATGTTATGAGCAAAGCGAATTACATATACTTTACCCGCCTAAATTTTGCGTTCAACGTGATGCAGAATCACTCATTGCAGAGCAGTGTTGCTGCTCAAATCCCGAGTATGGCAAATAAGATAAATTTGGGCGGGTGGAAGTTATTTCTAAACTCGTATACACTCGCTAAGAAAAACTAACCATGGCCGCCGAAGCAGAAACAAAGACCGCACAGAGCAAAGAAGGCGCAGCATCTGCAGCGCCGCAGCGCCGCTCCATGCCGCCACATCGTGGAGCGCGCGGCCCTCGGCGCGGAGGTCCGCGCGATGATCGGCGCAGTGAATTCGCGCAAAAGCTGATAACCATTCGCCGCGTGGCGCGCGTCATGGCGGGCGGCCGCCGCTTCAACTTTTCCGCCGCGCTCGTACTCGGAGACAAAAAAGGTCGTGTCGGACTTGGCTTGGGTAAGGCTGCGGATACCGCTACGGCGATAGAAAAAGCGACAAGAGCTGCGAAGCGCAGCATGATAACGGTTGACCTGACCAAGACACGCAGCATACCGCACGAGATAGAAGCGAAGTTCTGTGCATCCCGCGTTGCGATACGACCCAGCCCGGGCCGCGGACTCGTAGCCGGCTCATCCGTCCGCACCATACTTGAGCTTGCAGGCATCACCGATGTCACGGGGAAGCTTCTTTCGCGCAGCCACAATTCCATCAACAACGCCCGCGCCGCGCTGAAAGCTCTGCAGCAAATCGCCCCCGCGAAAGCCAAGCAGGTCACGGGCAAAAAATAGTATGCCCGGCAGGACAATTTCGAATCGCTACCTTATGATGAATAATCACACCAATAACGGTTACGTCATGATGAAAGAAACGAATTTTCACTTTGATCGGGTGAGCATCCACAAGAATTATTCGAAATTGTACTAGCCGGGTATGGCAACACTCAACCAGCTTAAGCGAATGACGAAGAGGCCGTACCGCAGGGTCGGCCGCGGTCAATCCTCTACTCGCGGCAAGCAATCCGGTCGCGGCGGCAAGGGGCAGACAGCCCGCGCCGGTGCGAAAGTGCGCCCCGCCATGCGCGACATCATAAAGAAGCTCCCGAAGCGACGCGGCTTCGGGAAGAACCGTGCGCGTACCGTGGACGGCACCCGGCCGGTCGCTTTGGCGCTCTCCGTATCGCGCCTTGAAGCGCTTTTTGAGGGCGGCGCCGAGGTCACTCAGAAGGCGTTTATTGAGAAAAAGATAGTTTCGGCGCGGCTGCACCGTCCGGTCAAGATAGTCGGCGGCGGGGAGCTTTCCAAGAAATTCATCCTAAAAGGCGTTCCCGTTTCGGCCTCGGCCAGGAGTGCGATTGAGAAAGCGGGAGGTAGCATTATAGAATCCGCCCAAGGCGGATCGGCCTTGGGCCGAAAAGCCGGCGGCAGCGTCGCATAAATTAAGATATGTGGGAAACATTTTTGCGCAAGATGAAGCTGGTCGTGGAGGACGGTGAGTTGCGCACGCGCATACTATTCGTCCTCGCGGCGCTCGTAGTCTTCCGATTTCTCGCGGCTATTCCGATACCCGGCATCAATGTGGCGGAACTTCAGGGATTCCTGAGCGGCAATCAGTTCTTCGGGCTGCTAAACATCTTCTCCGGCGGCGGATTCTCCAATCTATCCATAGTTATGCTCGGCGTGGGGCCGTACATAACCGCTTCCATCGTCATGCAGCTCATGACGATACTTATCCCGAGACTCAAAGAAATGTATCAGGAGGAAGGGGATTCCGGACGGCAGCGTTTCATGCAATATTCGCGCTATCTTACTGTGCCTCTCGCATTCGTACAGGCTTTCGGCTTCCTTCTTCTGTTGCAGCAAAACGGAATCGTGCCGGAATTGGCGCTCTCGCAGCTTCTGACCAACGTAACCGTTATCGCGGCCGGTTCCATACTGCTTATGTGGATAGGCGAGCTTATCTCGGAATTCGGAGTCGGCAACGGCGTGTCGCTCATCATATTCGCCGGTATCGTGTCCAGTATTCCCACGAGCGTCGCGCAATTTGTTTTCTCTTTTGACGTTTCGCAGCTGCCAGCATACATCGCATTCACGGCAGCCGCTTTGGTAATCACTGCGGGCGTCGTGTTTATCACAGAAGCGGAGCGCCCCATACCCGTCACGTATTCGCGTCGCGTACGCGGTATGAAGGTACTCGGCGGCATATCCACCTATCTCCCGATACGCGTCAACCAAGCGGGGGTAATACCGATAATCTTCGCACTCTCCATGCTGCTTTTCCCGCAGATGATAGCGACCTTTGTTGCGCGAAGCTCCATTCCCATATTGGCCGACGCCGCGAATGCCGTTGTTGCGGGCCTAGCCGACCAATGGATATACGGCATCCTTTACTTCGCTCTCGTCGTTCTCTTTACGTACTTCTACACCGCCATCACCTTTGAGCCGAACCAAGTGGCGAAAAACCTCCAGAAGAACGGCGCTTTTATCCCCGGCGTTCGCCCGGGTGGGCAGACCAGCGAGCATCTCGGCAACATAATCACGCGCATTACTCTTGTCGGCGCGCTTTTCCTCGGCTCTCTTGCAGTCCTGCCGCTTATCTTGCGCGGCATCACGGGCATCACCGCGCTAACGATAGGTGGCACGGCGCTCCTCATCGTGGTGTCCGTCGTTCTTGATGTCGTTAAGAAGGTAGACGCACAGACATCCATCAGGGAATACTAGATGTCGTACCGGTCTCTGGTGTCATACCCGATTACGACGAACAGTTTGCCGCTTTCCGTTTCAGCAAGTTTCTTTGCGACATCTATCCCCGTTATCGTTGAGCGTCCATAGCGCTTCATGTCTTGGCGTTCAGATTCCTTAATGTCGGTTCGTACGACCTCTTCCGGCAAGTCTCTCCCGCTGCCCTCAAACTCACTCACGGTCTTTGAATCCGCGAATTCCCGTACGTCTGCCACGAGTTTCGCGGCTTGCTTGATAGCTGCGAACTCTATACCAGCAAAGGCTTGCCCTGGATGACGGTGCCGGGAGAAATCTTCCGCTTTGAACCCCGCGAGCATCTCCTCGCGAACCTCTTTGCCATATTTTTCCTCGAACGCGACGCCTGCGGAGAATGGCTCATACGCGACAACTCGTGTCTCAGGCGCGATCTCCCTGAAGCGCTCCGTAATGCCGAGCGTGTTCGTTCCGTTGCCGACGGCCGACAATATGACGACATCCAGTGCCTCGTGCATCGGTAAATCACGTTCTATCTCATCTGTTATCGCGTGCATTGTTTGCACGGCGTTCTCGTTCACGTCGCTGCCTGCACCGAGGATATTGCCCATGCTGTGATTTATGAAAACTACATTGGCATGTTCTTTGAGATATTCATTCAGGAACGGTTTAAATCCGTTAACGTATAACTCAGGCGGGGTCATGTGCAGCCGTGCACCTGCGGCCTCGATAGCCTCTTCTCGGGGCTTCTCTCCATCGGCTGGTATAGCGACCTCGCATCGGTATCCCAATCGCCTGCCCATTTCAGCGAAAGATACGCCGGCGGTGCCAGAGGTAGTTTCAAGTACCGTGTCACCCGGTTTGATAATGCCAAGCCGCTCCTTTTCTTCGAACAAACGCAGATATACGCGGTCGTAATGACTGTGGCCTACACCGTTCTCGAACTCCTGCTTCACGAAAAGCCTGTTTCCGTTCGGCAGTATATCTTCATGTTCCACGAGCGGCGTATCGCCGACTTCTTCCGCAAGTTCATCATATAGTGCTTGTCTGTCGGTCGGCAGCTCCACACCTTTGACAAATCGGTGCATTTGCAATGCGTGGCCGTATTCGCTCGTCGCTTGCGCAATACGCAGTTTTCTCTGGCGCGTGGTCTTTCTGGGAGTATCTCTCAACTCTTTGGCGATATGGTCACGATACTGCCGATGGTCGAAGTCTTCCATGCCAATATGATACCCCATGACGGGTAGATGGAAGGATATCGTCAATCGGGGCGTGAAATGTTAGGATGGCGCGAATGGCAAAGCAGGTAGTCGTGATAGCGGGACCATCGGGTAGCGGGAAAAATACCGTGATAACGCGCATCATGCAGGGATGTCACAATTGCGCTCGTCTCGTCACCGCTACGACGCGCAGCATGCGTCCGGGCGAGGTGGACGGGGTGGACTACCATTTTTTTACGCAGGAGCGTTTTGACGAAGAGATGTCAGCCGGCAACATCCCCGAGCACCGCTTCGTTCCCGCGCTTGGCACCTACTACGGCACATATTTGCCGGACCTTGAAAGACGCATAAAGGACAAAAAGGTAGTTTTCGCGCAGGTGGATATAGAGGGGGCCAAGCTACTCAAGGAGCGCTACGGAGCGACCACCATTTTCATCATGCCGGAATCCGTAGAGCAGTTCCGCGCGCGCCTTCGCGCCCGCAATCCGGAGTGGAGCAAGAAAGAGTTTGAGGCGCGGATGGCTATCACCGAGAACGAGATGCGCGCTCATGCTCCCCAGTACGATTATCGTGTAGTCAACGCGGATGGCAGGCTGGACGAAACGGCACGCGAGGTTGTGGAAATCTTGCGCAAAGAGGGATACAATCTCTAGGAATTGTTATGAGCGAAGCGAATTATAATTTCTTGACCCTGTTTAATCCCGCTAAAAGCGGGTCGCCGCAAAGCGGCGAATTTAACAGGGTGCAAGTGATTCTAACCTCCTCACTAACTGGCAAGTCGCCAAGAATCACTAACATATGAAGCCCCTAACGGTTCTTTTTTTCGGGTCGCAAGGGGCCGGCAAGGGGACGCAGGTCAAGATGCTCATGGATTTGCTGCGCTCCAAATCCGACAGGGAAATTATCCGCATAGACATGGGTCAGGAATTGCGGAACTTGAGGGACACCGGCACGTATGCGGGGAAGCTGACGGGCGAGATAATAGACAACGGAATTCGCATATATGATTTCATGGCTATTTATCTTCAGACAAAGTTGCTGATGGAGAATTTTACGGGCGAAGAACACATAATAGCCGACGGTCTGGCTCGCGGCGACGACCAGACGAGAGGGTTTGACGACATGATGAAATTCTTCAAGCGCGATGATCTTCAGGTGGTCAATCTTGTTATATCCGACGATACAGCGGTCAAGCGCCTCTTGGCGCGGGGCCGCAACGACGACACGGAGGAGGCGATACGAAGGCGTCTCGCGTGGACCAAGACGGATGTCCTGCCGCAGTTGGAGCTTTTGAAAAGCCGCGGGCGCACCGTACACGAAATAGACGGCGAGCCGGACGTCAAGACGATACACAATAATATACTCGCGGCACTCGGATTGTCATGACCCGCACACTAATTTTGCCGATGCCTCTTATGAACACTGCCGATTACATGGAAATGATTATCAATAGTCAGCATTCCGCGCGCGTAGCATATTGCTACGGCACGGAATGTCGGCAATTTTAGTGTGCGGGCATGATAGTAAGAACGAAATCGGATGTTGCGGCGTTGAGAGAAGGCGGCAAGAGGCTCGCTCGTCATGTGCGCGTCCTGAGCGAGATGGTCGCCCCCGGCATCACGTCGCGCGAGCTTGAGATGCATGCACGAGAGAGGGTGCGTGCGGAGGGCGACGAGATGGCTTTTTTCGGACACAAAGAGAGGAACGAAGAGCCGTACCCTTCTGGCCTGTGTCTTTCGGTGAACGACGTTATCGTGCATTCACCCGCAGGGCAGAACGAGGTAGTAATACAGGATGGCGACATCGTGTGTCTGGACTTCGGTATCAAGCACGAGGGGCTCATCACCGACCATGCGGTAACGGTGATAGCGGGCACGCCGAAGAGTCCGGCCGACGAGAAGCTGGTGCGCGGCACGTATGAGGCGCTTGCTGCGGGCATCAAAGAGGCTAAGCCCGGCAATACGACTGGAGATATAGGATACGCGGTGCAGCAGATCGCCGAGAAATACGGCTTCGGCTACCCGAAACACCTCTCCGGGCACGGCGTCGGGCTGAAGGTACACGAGGAGCCGCACGTACCCAATTTCGGAGAGCCGGGCAAAGGAGTGAAGCTTGTGGAGGGGTTGGTGATAGCCATTGAGCCGATGATGACGCTGGGAAGCGGTGAGCTGTATATAGACAAAGACGGCAGGTCGTACCGCACGAAGGATGGCTCGCGCACCGCGCACGCGGAGCACACAGTACTCGTCACCAAAAAAGGCCCGGAGATTTTGACCAAGGAATAGAGTAGAATGCCAGCATGAATATCACGTTGTTCGGCTCCGAGAATGAAGTTGCCGATATCTACAAGCAAGCAACTGTCGAGCTAGCCGGACTTGTCGCCAAGGGTGGGCATACCATTGTATGGGGAGCAATCGACGGTGGTCTTATGAAGGTTGCGGTCGACACCATGCAAGCACGTGGCGCAAAAATTATCGGCATCGGCGCCGATTACATCAGAAGCAAAATGCGTGCCTCGGCGGATGAAATCATAATGGCGTCCGGTATGGACGATCGCAACACGAAAATGTTGGAGTATGGTGACGCTATTCTCGCCCTCCCGGGCGGCGTTGGAACGATAAATGAAGTTACGTACGTTTTGCGGCTCAAGAAGCACGGATTCGCAAAGCCGATAGCTGTGCTGAATACGGACGGATTCTTCGACGGGCTCAAAGCACAATTGGAGCGCATGAACGCGGAAGGTTTCCTCAAGAATCGTCTTGAGGGTATTGCCTGTTTCGCCGACACGCCCGAAGAGGCGATGCGGTATGTTGAGAAGCATGGTGCCGGCGCTCTTTGAGTAGGCATATTACGGTGCTGGACAATGCAAGTTAACAATGCATCCGCCTATTCTAGAGACGGTACAAATAAATGACACCTGTCATCCATTTGGTACCACTATTTCAACCCGAAATGCTTCGTGAGTTTCTCCGAGCCATCAATATTTTCTGCGCTGATGAACGAAACGTACTTTGTGATTCCATAAAATCGGCAAATCGGCAGCACGGTATCCCTTATCGGAAATGGATAAACGAGTACGGATTGCTGGTATTGCACTAATCCAAGACCAAGCAATATACGGTTGAACGCTTTTCGCGCGGAAGATTCAGGGAGTGGGATATCAAATAAAACAAGGTGCCACGTTCCGTTCCAGTGTTGTTGACGAGGGATGCGAAGATTCTCCAGTTCTGCGGCGGACAGTATGCGCGAACCCTTGTCGCTGACGGCATATCTAACGCCATGTTTGGCAAGATACCCCTGTTTCTTCATGTTGCGGACCTTGCGTGATACGTACCGTCTGTTCTCGCGAGTGTCGCCGAGCGTGAATTCTTTGAGAAGACGGTTCATGGCGCGAGGCGATGGAGCGCCGCCGAGCCCGATTACCAGCGCTCCTATGGCGATCATTTGTAGTATTTGCACTGTGCGTTGTCGGCCGATGCTCCTTTTGTTAGCAATTGCAGATTTCCTCATATTATGCGGTACAGATAAATGACACCTGTCATGTAATTGTACCATCCGGAGGAGTTCTCGGTAATGGATGACGATGAACGGTGATACAATCCTGTCTATGGACGTATTGCTTGTGGGCGGTGGTGGGCGCGAGCACTCCCTCGCGTGGAAGCTCGCGCAGTCGCCGCAGATAGGCAAGCTCTATATCGCTCCCGGCAACGGCGGCACGGCGCGTCTGGGCGAGAATGTTCCCATCGGGGCGATGGAATTTGAAAAGCTGGCGGATTTTGCCGCAGAAAAGAATGTCGGACTTACGGTGTGCAGCATGGACGATCCGCTTGCCGCCGGTATCGTGGACCTTTTTCGGGAGCGCGGCTTGCGGATATGGGGTCCTTCCAAGTCGGCGGCCAGAGTAGAAAGCTCCAAAGCATTCGCCAAGCAGCTCATGAGCGATGCGAAAGTCCCGACCGCAGCTTTCAAGGTCTTCACCGCATACGCACCCGCTCTAGGGTATGTGCGCCGGCAGGGCGTACCTATCGTCATAAAGGCGAGCGGTCTCGCACTCGGCAAGGGAGTGTATGTGTGCAAGACAGTGGAGGAAGCGGAGGCCGCTCTAAAAGAAATTCTGGTAGACAGAGTACACAATGATGCGGGCAGCGAGGTCGTGATAGAGGAATTTCTGGACGGTCCGGAGATATCCATACACGCTCTTTGCGACGGATCCACGCACCTCATGTTCCCCCCGTCGCAGGATCACAAAACTATATTTGAAGGCAATGAAGGTCCAATGACGGGCGGGATGGGTACATACGTCCCGGTACCGTGGGTGGATGAGGATGCTATGAGCGGCATAGAGGCGCAGGTGGTGGGGCCGACGCTTGACGCTCTTGGTCGCTCCGGCGTGCAATTCACAGGCCTTCTTTACCCGGGGCTAAAGATGACGGCGGAGGGACCGAAGGTGCTGGAGTTCAATGCGCGCTTCGGCGACCCCGAATGCCAAGCCTACATGCGCCTCATGAAGAGCGATCTTCTGGAGCTACTGGAGGCATCCGCCGATGGCACATTGGATGGCGTGCGAATTGAGTGGCAAAGCGGCTTCGCCGTCAACATAGTCATAGCTTCCGGCGGCTATCCGGGAGAGTACAAAAAAGGACTTCCCATCACGGGCATAGAGGAGGCGGAGAAGATATCCGGCGTCGTCGTGTTTCACGCGGGTACGAGATTGGAGGGTGACGTGCCCGTTACGAACGGCGGGCGCGTACTCGGAGTGTCGGCTGTGGGGCGGACTCTCAAGGAAGCTCTGGACAGTGCCTACAAAGCCGCCGATACAATTCAATTTGAGGGCAAATACTTCCGCCGCGATATAGGAGCGGGGGCGCTATGATCGTTTGGCCTGTCATCGTTGGTTCGGTCATAAACCTTTTCGGGAGTTCATACTACATCTGGAACACGATTCGGGGAGTGACGAAACCTAATCGTGTCACTTGGCTCATGTGGGCAATTGCGCCCCTGATCGGGAGCGCAGCAGCTTTCACGAGCGGAGTGTCGTGGGCGGTCTTGCCTGTCTTTATGTCCGGATTTTTCCCACTGCTCGTATTCCTCTCATCATTTGTCAATAAGAACGCTTACTGGCAACTTGGGAGATTCGACTATGTATGCGGTGGTATTTCCGCGCTAGCGCTCCTGCTATGGGCACTTACTAGCAATCCTATCATCGCGATCATTCTCGCTATAGCAGCAGACGCGTTCGCCGGTATCCCCACCGTTATCAAAGCATGGAAATACCCCGAGACTGAAACGGCTACAGGATACGCGGCGAACGGCATCAACAACCTGACGAGTTTTTTCGTTATTAGGCAGTGGACGTTCGCAAGTTATGCTTTCCCGCTATATCTCGTCGCAATGAACACGTATTTTGTCTTCGCCCTTCTTAGGAAGCGTGTGAGGTTTTCCTGATATACTTTTCACATGCCTCCGACCACGCTGGAGCGGCAGCGTACCGCTGCGCCGCCGGACCCCGAAAGAAATAACGGACGCCACATGGCTGTTGTAGAATTAGTCTATGCTTGGTAATGCTCTGGGAACGAGATTGGAGGTAGGGCATCCTATTTCCGACGGGGCAGGGAAGTTCAAATCCCCCGAAGAGGAGCTTACTTATTTGCGCGAGCGCGTACGCCAGCAGGAAGAAAAGCTTGAGACGCCCAAGAGCAAATTTGAGCACGACCGCATCGCGCACCGCGAGGTAGCGTCATACGCGGAAGTGCCAGCCGCGACCATCTTGCATGAGACGGTAGTGATGGCGGAGCACGACATCATCCACCACGTCCTGAAGCTGGAGCCGGAAACGCACGACAAGCAGGTAGACGAGATACTGCGGCTCGTCCAGCAGCACGGCATCAGGAACGCGCTCTCGGTTGCTGCCCGCATGAAAAACCCGCATTTGGAGGACGATGTACACCGCGCGCTCGTGCGCTACATCGCGGAAGGACTGCCGGACAAGGGGATGGCTCCGCCGGAGAAAGTGCGCCGCGCTCTAAATATGGTCCTATTTGAGATACATCCGCAAGCGCACGGCGAGGGCGATAAGCAGGAGACGCAGCAGCACAAGCTGGAGCAGCTTCTTTCTTCTTCCGAGCAGCTCTACGCGGGTCTCCTCTCACTCATAGATTCGCACGAAGGGTTCTCCCTTGAGATCGCCGTCCCAGAAGGGAGCGAGGAGGCGTATCTCTACCTTGGCGTGCCGCGTGCGAAGAAGGTACTCGCCGAGCGCCTCATATCATCGGTATTCCCGAACGCCCGCGTCTCGGAATCACGGGGCGATTACAATATTTTCAATTTTGACGGCGTACACGCCGCTTCGTACGCCACGCTCGCCGACCATGCATCACTCCCCCTGAAGACGCCGGACATGTTTGAGCACGACCCGATGAACGTGCTCTTGGCGGCTTTCGCGAAGATAGCGAAGCATGGCGAGGGTGCGGCCATGCAGATAACCGTCTCAACCGCAGGCGACAGATACAACCATCATTACAAGAAGGTACTGCGACAGCTGGAAAAGGGCCACAACTTCCGCAAGGCCATCAAGGTCGCCGAGTCGGAGATAGGAGAGGCGCTCCAGACGGTGGCGAAGCAGATATTTTTGCCCAAAGAATACGAGATGGAGGTTGAGCGCCAGTTTCGCCGCTCATCCGATCAGGTGGCGACCGAGGAGATAACGCGCAAGGTCAAGACACGCATCGCTCCGACCTCCATACGCCTCGTGGCATCGGCCCCCTCAAAGGAGCGCGCTCGCGAGCTGCTTAGCAATCTGGAGGCGCCCTTCGGCCAATACGACAATTCGCGCGGCAACCGCATCAAATTCAAGCGCGTCTCAAGCTGGGGCTTGGCGGATTTTCTGCGCGATTTCACTTACAGGGCATTTGACAGCTCTATCGCCATGCCGCTATCGCTCGCCGAAGTGACCTCCGTATTCCACTTCACCGCCGAGCGCGTGACGACCTCGCGCGAGCTCAAGCGCAGCTTCGCCAAGCAATCCCCCGCGCCGGTGGAGACCGCGCCCGACGGAATCACGGTAGGGATCAACTCGTACGGCGCCGACGAGACGCCCGTGCGCTTCGGCTCGCAAGACCGCCTGCGGCACGCCTACGTAATCGGGCAGACGGGTACCGGTAAGACCGGCCTCATCAAGAACATGATAATTCAGGACATAAAGAACGGGGAGGGTGTCGCTTTCATAGATCCCCACGGCAACGACATAGAGGACGTGCTCGCCAGCATCCCGCCGGAGCGGATGAACGACGTAATATACTTTGATCCCGCATACACCGAGCGTCCGATGGGTCTCAACATGCTGGAATACGACCGCTCGCGCCCCGAGATGAAGACCTTCGTCGTGGACGAAGTGTACGGAATCTTCCGCAAGCTATACGCCGACGTGCCGGAGGCCTTCGGGCCGATGTTTGAGCAATACTACCGCAACGCCGTGCAGCTGGTCGTGGAGGATCCGGATACCGGCTCCACTTTCGTGGAAATACCGCGCGTTTTCGCCGACCCGCAGTTCCGCTCGCTGAAGATAGCGCATTGCAAGAATCCCATCATAGTGCAATTTTGGCGGAAGATCGCGGAGCAGGCGCAGGGCGACCCCTCGCTTGAGAACGTAGCACCGTACATCACTTCCAAATTTGACGTATTCCTCACCAACGACATCATGCGCCCTATCGTCAGTCAGGAGAAGTCGGCTTTCAACTTCCGCGAGATAATGGACGGCAAGAAGATATTCCTAGCCAATCTCTCCAAGGGTCGCCTAGGCGACCGCAACACCGCGCTCCTCGGGCTAATACTCGTATCAAAATTCCTGCAGGCCGCATTCTCACGCGTGGACACGCGCGGCGAGCTTCCGGTCTTCTATCTTTACATAGACGAGTTCCAGAACTTCGCGACACCCTCAATAGCCACCATCCTCTCCGAGGCGCGCAAATACAAGCTCTCACTCACGATAGCGCACCAATTCATCGCGCAGCTTGAGGAGGACATCCGCGATTCCGTTATAGGCAACGTCGGTACGAAAGCATCCTTCCGAATCGGCACGCAGGACGCGGAATTCCTTGAGAAGCAATTTGAGCCGCTCTTTAGCGCACAGGACCTTGAGAATCTACCCAACCGCACCGCCGTCCTCTCGCTATTGGTCAACGGCGTACCGGCGCGGCCTTTCACGATCCGCACCGCCGACCTGCCGATAATGGACTACTCCAACATAGACGCTATGAAAGAACTTTCTTATCGCACATACGGAAAGGACAGGGAAGAGGTGGAGGCAGATATACGCCGCAAATTTGACGCGGCATACGGCAAAAAGCCCGCAGGCGGACTATCCGGTCTGGATATGTCTGGCCTGCCCGACCCGTCGTCGCTGTATCAGTAGTTTTTGCCGTAGAAACATGCTACATTGTCGCTCATGAAGCACCCCAAAGAAGAACGAACGCTGGTCATCATCAAGCCCGACGGCGTGCAGCGCGGGCTCATAGGCGAGATAGTCAAGCGATACGAAGGCCTCGGACTCAAGCTCGTAGGTCTCAAGATGCTCGTTCCGGATCCCGCGCACGTGGAGGCGCACTACACGCTGGATCCCGAGTGGCGGAAGGTGACGGGGGAGAAGACGATAAAATCGTACAGAGAAAAAGGGCTCACGCCCCCGTCGGAGGATCCGCTTGAGATAACGGCGAAGATACTCGCCAACCTCAAGAAATACCTGACCGCCGGCCCCGTCATCGCCATGGTCTGGGAAGGCGCGCACGCGGTCAAAATAGTCCGAAAGATTACGGGCGGCACGGAGCCGCTGACTTCCGACGTCGGCACCATACGGGGCGATTATGTGCTTGATTCGTACACCATGGCCGACGCCGACAACCGCGCGGTACGCAACCTGATCCATGCATCGGGCTCGGCAGGGGAGGCGGAAGCAGAGATAGCGCATTGGTTCAAGCCCGGAGAGCTCACCGACTATCGCATCATCCACGAGGAGATTCTCTACGACGTCAATCTAGACGGCATCTTGGAGTAACGTGTTGCGCCGTGTGCGCCGGCTGGGCGAGATTTCGCGCCCTGCGGGGCTTGCTTCGCTTCGGGCAGGTCCTCTCGGTCCCGAAATCTCGCCCCGCTGGCGCTGCGATGTTTTGGAGCTCATGTTTCCATCTGCCAAGCGGTATACCACCACACCCACTTAGTGCACTAAGTGGGTGTGGTGGTATACTTCTAACAGCGGCCGGTACTTTAACCTGCTTGGTACAAGAAAGGGATTCTCATATCGTCGTAAGTATTACACTTGCGTACTGCGGAAACCCACCTGGATTCAAACCCCAGGCTTGCCGTACCGCCGCTACCAAAAAACTCCGCAATAGCGGAGTTTTTTGGTGACGCGGATGATACACTTGTACGATGCAAGCATCCAAGCTCACCTTTTGCGGCGGGACAGGAGCGGTGACCGGTGCGAATTTCCTCTTAGAGTATGGCGAACCGCCAGCCGGAGGGAAGCTCTTGGTGGATTGCGGAAGCTATCAGGGTGACCGCGAGCTGGAGAAGTCCAATGCGATGCCGTTCTCGTACGACCCCAAGAGCGTCGGAGATCTGCTCGTCACACATGCTCATCAAGACCACATAGGCCGCATCCCGAAGCTCGTACGCGACGGATTTTGCGGCGTCATCCACTCTACGCCCGCCACACGCGACCTCTCTGAAGTCATGTTTGAGGATGCGCTGGGGATCATGGAGAGGCACGCGCAGCAATTCGGACGCGAGCCGCTGTATGCGAAGGAGGATGTGGAGCGCGCCCTTTCGCTCTGGCAGACGCGCGATTATCACGACGCCTTTGCCGTCGGTGACGCGGAAGCGATGTTTCTGGACGCGGGGCACATTCTCGGCTCCGCTCTCGTGCGGCTTTCGCGTTCGGGACGCACTATTCTTTTTACAGGAGATCTCGGCAATACGCCGGAGCCGCTTTTGCGAGATACGGAGCATGCTGAGTCTGGCGAGGAGCCGCACTATATCGTCATGGAGAGCGTATACGGGGATCGCCTGCATGAGGGACGCGAAGAACGCCGCGAATTCCTGCACACCGTCATAGAAGACGTGCGCAAGCGAAGCGGAGTCTTGCTCATACCGTCGTTCTCCATAGAGCGCACGCAGGTTCTTCTGTACGAGCTCAATTCCATGGTGGAGGACGGGCAGATGCGCTCACTTCCCATATACCTGGATTCTCCTCTGGCACGACGCGTCACGGATATAGTCCGGAAATAGACCAAACTCTTCAACGAAATGGCGCAGGCGCGTATAGAGGACGACGACGACCTGTTTTCTTTCCCCGGTCTTGAGGTTATAAAGAACACGGGAGAGTCGCGCGCCATCCACAAGACGGGGAATCCCAAAATAATCATCGCCGGAGCGGGGATGTCCAGCGGCGGAAGGATACGCTCGCACGAGCGCGAGTATCTGGGCGACAAAAATGCCACTGTGCTCTTCGTCGGCTATCAGACGCCGGGGTCGCTGGGCCGCCGCATACAGGATGGCGCGCGCGAAGTGGAGATAGACGGCGCGCGCGTTAAGGTGCGAGCCCAAATAGAGCGCCTTGGGGGCTACTCGGGACACGCGGACCGCGACCAATTGCTGGAATTCGTTGAGCACGCAGGCGGCTCCATTGAGAAAGTCTTCGTGGCCATGGGCGAGCCGAAGAGCTCTATCTATCTTGCGCAGCGCATCCATGATTTTTTCGGTATCAACGCTACTGTGCCGGAGCAGGGGGACACGGTAGAGCTTGAGTGGTGAGTTTTGTGCGCCCGGATTCTATACACAGCACTTACAACGCGGTACACTTCTATGGCAATGGTGCGCAAAACCCTTCATCCGAACCATACCACTCCGCCGGCCAATTTTTGCAGGCTGCCCGATGGCTACGGAGTCGTGAAGATATGCGTGTCGGGTGCCGCAGACACTGGCACGTGCGGCTTGGACGCATTTGAGACGGCGAAGGAGCTGGGCCGCGAAATATCCAAGAAGGGGGCCATTATAACGACGGGCGCCACGACGGGTTTCCCCATGTATGCGGCGCTCGGCGCAAAGGATGAGTGCGGATTTTCTATCGGATTTTCCCCGGCATCAAACGAGCGCGAGCACGTGGAGGTCTACAAGCTTCCGCTGGAATTTATGGACGTCATTATTTACACCGGATTTGGCTATTCCGGCCGCGACCTGCTGCTGGTGCGTTCTTCTGATGCCATAATAATAGGCTGCGGCCGCATCGGCACCATCAATGAGTTCTCGGTCGCCTTTGAGGATCGCCGCCCTATCGGCATCTTGGAAGGCTCGTGGGGGACGGACGAGATATTGCGCCAAATGATAAAAGAGGCGAACCGCCCGAACGAAAAGCTTGTGTACGATTCGGACCCGAAGGCGCTCGTAGAGCGTCTTGTGGAGATGGTGAAGCATGACAAAGAGAAGACCATGCTGGTCTACAACAATCACGACAGCCGGAGCGCGACCGGAAAGGATTCGGAGGTCGTCTTGTAGGCCGATTTCGCGCACCCCCACCTCTCCACCCAGCTCCCGCGTGGGAATATCTTTCATCCCGATACTTAACATTTTTTGTTAAGTATCGGTCTTGTGGCGAAAGCCAAAAAGCCCGGCACGTTTAGCGCCGGGCTTTCGCAGACCGAGGATTCAGCTCTTCAGCTCTTGGGCGAGTCGTGCAAAAGTCTCGGGGTGGTCCTTGGCCAGAGCCGCGAGTGATTTGCGGTCAAGCGCTATGGACTTCTTCTTCAGTGCGTTTATGAATTTGGAATACGAGAATCCGTTCTCACGCGCGGATGCATTTATGCGGATAGCCCAGAGGCTGCGGAATTCGCGCTTCTTGGCGCGGCGGTGGCGGAAAGCGTGCGCGCCCGCGTGCCGTATCGCTTCCTTGGCGACGCGCTCTTTGGACTTGCGGCCGAAGCGGTAACCCTTGGTCTGTGCCAGTATGTTCTTTCGGCGCTTATTCTTGGTCGTTCCCCGTTTTACTCTTGCCATACGTAATGATTTCGTTTTCCGTGTTCCCGTTATTTTATTCTAATTTGTGCTTGGCAGGAAACGACTGCGGTTTTTGCCCGTCATCTCCATGCTGGAAGGGCGCTTGCGGCTCATGTGGCTGGAACCGGAGTCTTTAGCGTTGAAGTGATTCTGCCCCGGCGAGCGCGAGACTATCTTGCCGCGCTTCGTGACGCGCAGGCGTTTGGTATATGATTTGTTGGTTTTCATACGTTTTTGATTTGCATACCCCGTGGCGACGCTCCGCGCCGCTTTACGGGGTTGGTTTTCATATCTTAGAGATTCTTAGCGAGCGCCACGAGCGTTAGAAGCTCTTAGACCCGCCTAAATTTGCCGAAGCAAAAGGCCGAAAAATCGGCCGTGCGGGAACTATACCGCATTGATTGCCTAGGTGCAACTTTAGAGCCAAATTTGGGCGGGCAAGGTAAAACAGTACTTATTTTACGTCTTACTCTTCGGGTGCCGGTTTTGGGGCAGGCGATACCTCCTTGGGCGCCGGCTTTGGCGAGGATTTCTTGGACGAGTCGCGCTCAATGACCACCGAGAGACCTTTGGGGCTTTTCTGTATCTGCTCGGCCACCTTGTAGTTTTCGGGTATTACGGCGAGGAAACGCTCAAGCCTCTCCTTGAGGAAATCAAATTCCATGTATTTGTATCTGCCCCACAGGAAGAGGTCTATCTTGACGCGATGGCCTTCCTTGAGCCAGACGGCGGCCTTGGAGGCTTTTATATGCATGTCGCGCTCCGACGTACCTATCTTTACCTGCGTCACTTTTGTCTCCGTAACGTGCGCTTTCGCCTTCACGCCCTTTTCTTTCTTTTTCTGCTCGTATTTGAATTTCCCGTAGTCAGTTATTTTGGCGACAGGCGGCTTGGCGCCCGGAGATATCTCTATGAGATCCAGACCAAGCTCCTTCGCCTTTGCGATGGCTTCGCGCACGGGCAAGACACCGAAGTTCTCTCCTTCGGGCCCGATGACGCGCACTTCCGCCGCACGGATGCCCTCGTTCATGCGCGTGCGCGCTTTCTCCGCCTGTGAAGTATACTTTGTAAATCCCATTGGAAACTTGTCGGCGGATTATAACACGAAAGTGAAGTGCGCACCTACTCCGCGTACACCCTGGCAGGCGCGCCGCCGAAGGGCTTCAGGTAGTAGAGAGCGCGCGACACCACTTGCTTCATGTTGTCCAGAAGATTGAACAGGGCGGAATTTTGCGGGGCAGGATTGGGAGCACTTTGCGACAAGTCCGACGATGTGAAAGTCTGCCCCCCTGCGGGCGGCTGTTGTTGGGCTGCATTCCCTTGTGCGCGTGCCTGCGCCTTCGTTAGCACCTGCACATCGGCGGATTTTGGCTCCTCGGTGTCCCCGTCGTCGCCCTCGTTGCCTGCGGGTCTGCCTATCTCTCCTGTTTCGGCCATGCCACTCGCGATTCCGCTAGCAAACTCTCCTATTTCCGGATTGAGCGCTATGGGCGTAGAGGAGGCATCTCCGTCGGGGGAACCGACATCAACAGAGCCGCTCACCGGCTCCGCGTACAGTCCTATGATGTCCGCCGCGGATGGATTGTTCGCCGACCTTATGCTCTCCGAGACGGGATTCGTTTCCGGCGTACTGGACGGCGAGCTTGCACGCGCCGGCGACGGCTGTGCTGGCGCGCATGTGTTGCCGGAGCATCCATTGGCGCATTTCTGCAGGGCGATGGCTTGGCAGGATGAGCTGTTGTAATAGTAGGTCCCGTCCTTGCAAGAATAGCTAGGCGTGCACGGCGTGGGCGACCCCGTCTCTCCCTGCGGCTGCGAGCCGCCGCCGCTGGTACCCGCGCCGCTCGGCGAATTGGCGCCGCCCGTGCTCTGCTGCGGAGGAGGCGGAGGAGGCGGGGGAGGCTGCTGCTGTTGCTGCTGATTTTGACCACCAAAGAATTTTCGCAATGCATCGCTCAAGCCGCCGGATGGTGCCGCATGCGGGTATTCATCGGGGAAGTCGTAATAATTCGGAGGGATATCCTGATCCGGAGGCACGTTGCCGCCCGCGCTGCAGCCGCCTTTTTTGGGCACGAAGTGCACTTTGTCCTTGAATCCGAGATAAAAAGTGAGTCCGAATGACGGGGCCGCTCTGTGCAGCTTCGCGTAGTTCGCTTCGGAATTCGTATTGATGTCTATGGCTATGCCGCTAGGATGTTCACATCGCTGTACGCCTTTCTTCCCGCACGCTATACCGCCCTTCCCGCTTATGTATCGCTGATAGTACTCGTTCTGTTTTTCAGGAGTCCGGTATCCTTCCTTTACGCATACTGGTATCCCGTTCTGTGACGCGCTTTTGATGAAGTTGGTTGCGCATTGCGCGAATTTCGCATCCAGACCCTGTATCGTACCGTCCGCTCCTGCGCCGCCGTAGTTGTCACCGTCTACCTTGCACAAAATGCTTCTCAGGTACTCCTTAGCCTGGCCCGCGGCCTGCCCGATATTCGGGTCCGTCGGCTTCCAGCAGCTCCCGATCACGAGGTAATCGTCGGGGAACCCTGCCGCTTTCATGAGAGGCAGGTCCTCGGCCGTCGCCGGACGCTCGCCCGGATTCGGGCATGTGACGGCGAGCGTTGGACTTGGCGCAATGCCTGCTACCAGGAACACGCCAAACACCGCAACGGATACGGAAGCTACGCGCATACTTAGAGTATACAAGAGCTTCGGTGCTCTCGGGCGGGTCATGTGGACGCCGCCTTCGTGGTGTTGCCGTCGCAGGCGTCGGGCGACCAGAAGCCGAGATGCTGCTCCTCGGCTGCTTTCTGCGCGGCCCTGAAATCGTCGCGGTATTTGTAGTGCTGGCCGCTATAGGTGTATTCGTGCGCGAATCCGCGCTCTATCATGTATTCGTTGTAGAAAAGTCCGTCGGACGCGCGGAATACGTAGGCGAGCGTACGGCCGTATTTGTCGTATGTGCCGGATACCGCATCGTACTCCAGCCGCACCCACTGGCCATCAAGCAAGCGGTGCCCCTCCGCGGAGGCCTCTTTACCGAAGCATTGCACTACCTTGCGCGGGTCCACGACCTCCGGCGTGTCCATCCCGACGAGGCGCAAGCGCACGCTCTCTCCGTGCATAAAAATGTCTATCGTGTCGCCGTCCACCACTTTCAGCACTTGGTACGTATTCGGAATCGTCGCGAGAAGCTCTTTTGGCGCAGGGACAGCGGGGGAGGGGGTGGCGCTCATTGCCGCTCCCGCCTCGGTAGATTCCACGCCGTTTGGTGTCGCCGCCCACACGCCGCCGTACGCTCCCATCCCGACCGCGCCGAGTGCAAGCGCGCCGCATAGGCCCGCGCACGCATACCACACTCCGGGGGACTTCATACAGAGATTATATCCCGCGATTGCACTCGACGGATTTCCGCGTACTATTTTCCAATGCACTACGTTTCCACGCGCGGAGGGGGTGAGCCGCAGACATTCTCCAAGATACTGCTTGAGGGTCTATCGGCCGACGGCGGCCTTTATGTGCCGGAAGAATATCCGCAAGTGACGACCGAAGAGCTTGCGAATATGCGCGGTATGAGCTACTCCGAGCTCGCCTTCGCCGTTCTCTCCAAATATATAGACGACATTCCTCCGGAGGAGCTGCGTAAGATGATATCTGAGACGTATACGAAAGAAGTGTTCGGCACCGATGAAGTAGTTCCGGTGCGCGAGTTGGGAAAAGGACTATTCCTTCTGAATCTCTCCGAAGGCCCTACGCTCGCTTTCAAAGACATCGCCTTGCAGCTTCTGGGCAGGCTCTTTGAGCACGCGCTCGCGCGAAGCGGCGAGGAGCTCAATATTTTCGGGGCCACTTCGGGCGACACTGGAAGCGCCGCGGAATACGCGATGCGCGGCCGCAAGGGCATTCGCGTCTTCATGCTCTCTCCGCACGAGCGCATGAGCCCTTTCCAGCGCCGGCAGATGTACACGCTTCAGGACGAAAATATTTTCAACATCGCCGTTCTGGGCACTTTTGACGATTGTCAGGACGTGGTGAAGCAGGTGAATGCCGATGCCGCTTTCAAGAGCCGCTATCATCTCGGTGCCGTCAATTCCATCAATTGGGCGCGCATCGCGGCGCAGGTCGTCTACTACTTCTGGGGATACTTCAAAGCCACGCGTTCAAACGACGAACAGGCGGATTTCTCCGTCCCGACGGGCAATTTCGGCGACATACTCGCGGGCTACATAGCCAAGCGAATGGGTCTTCCGGTGAGGAGGCTCATCCTCGCGACCAACGAAAACAACGTTCTTGAAGAATTCTTCTCTACCGGCAAGTACCGGCCGCGCACGGGTGCCGAGGTCGCCACCACATCCAGCCCTTCCATGGACATTTCCAAGGCCTCAAATTTTGAGCGCTATGTATTTGACCTAGTCGGGCGCGACGGCACGCGAATGCGGGAGCTTTGGGATGCGCTCGGCAGTGAAGGCGCTTTTGATGTCGCCGATTCGGAAGATTTCGCGCGAGTCGGGGAGAGCGGCATCGTCGCCGGCTCCTCCGCGCACGCCGACCGCGTCCGGACGATACGCGCCATCTTTGAGAAATACGGCGTCCTCATAGACCCGCATACGGCCGATGGGGTCGCCACCGGTCTGCGGCTTCGCGAGGGGGGCGTGCCGCTTATCTGCCTCCAGACCGCGCTGCCGGAGAAATTCGCCGACACGATACGCGAGGCGATAGGACGCGAGCCGGAGGCGAGCGCGCGCTACGCGAAGCTCGCGGACATGCCGGAGCGTTTTGAGGTATTCCCGCCAGAGGCGGAGAAGCTAAAACAATTCATAGCGGCGCACGCGCGTTGATTTGGCACGCCCCCACACCGACTTTTTTGGAAAAGTCGGTGTGGGGGTATAATGCACGCCATGAAAAAGGTCACAGGCCTCATCATCGCCGCTCTCGCGCTTGCCGCTCTCGCGCAGATCGTCATCGTCTACGCGCCGCGCCCTTCCGGCTCCGCATCTCCCGCGCAGGGACAGAGCGGCGGCACGCAGCTGACCATCGCGCGGATACACGAGCAGACACCGGCGTACGATATAGATGCGCAGTATCCGCAATTTGGACTGCCCGCCATTGATTCGCAGATAAAATATGCGGTGGAGGGTGCTGTCGCCGAGTTCAAAACTCTTCCGCCGAATCCGCCGGACTCTGCGACGACGCAAAATCAGTTCACGGGCACTTTTGATAAGGTTTACGCCGGCTCCGACACGGTATCCCTTGAGCTTATCCTCTCGCAATACACGGGCGGCGCGCACCCCATGACCCTTTTCGCGGGGCTAAACTTTGACCGCGCGACGGGTCGCTTGCTGCTCCTTGATGACGCACTCAACCTAATCGGCAAAACGGTGCAGGAAGTTTCCGATGCCGCAAGCGCGCAATTCAGAGAGGAATTCGGCGACGCCTTCTTCTCCGAGGGCGCAACGGATAATCCGGAGAATTTCAGCTCATTCATAATCTCCGCCGACGAAGTGACATTTATCTTCCAACAATACCAAGTGGCCGCCTACGCCGCCGGCGCGCAGGAGGTCTCCTTCCCCCGCGTGCGGTAAAGTCGGCAAAACAAGCTCCAAAAAGAGGTAATACCATGTAAATACAACTGAATAAGTTGGATGACCTAAACCATCGGCAACGGTGGCATGGTCTCAAATCATAAGGCATAGAGAACCCGTCATTCAGGGTTTTTCGTTTCTAATCCCTCCTGATATCGCTCGATGAGCATCTCTTTCTTGCCGCAGCGCCACTTTTTTATCTGAATCTCACGCTTTCGCGCGTCGGCAAGCGCTTCGTATTGCTCTAAGAAAACTATCTCGAAAGTCGGGATTCTTCTTGTGAACTGTGCGCCGCGCCTGGCGTTGTGATGGGCGAGTCGTTGTTGTGGGTTATTAGTAACACCGACGTAGAGTTTGCTTGCGGAGTTGCGAATCATGTAGACGAAATACATCTACATATTTTAGTCCCTCGACGTTGCTCGGGACACCCGCCGCGCCCGAATGTAAGGTGGCTTGCCACGAGCAAGCCCCTCCTTTAGGAGGGGCGCGTCGAGTGGAGATGGAGGGAATTGCACCCTCGTCCAGAGAAGAGAATATGAACGCTTCTACACAACGTAGATCATCTTGAAGATTTAAGCGATGCGCCTTAAAGATGAACGAAACGGCGCACTGCCGAGTCCCATTTCTTAGATACGGGCGGGACAGATCCGCATCAGTACTTGAAGTTTTTTTACGCCCTTTCAAGCTTGATCAAGCTTCGGCCTGAAGGACGGCGCTTAGGCAACGTATGCGTAAGCGGGCTGCAAGTCTGCCATCTGGATAGGTGACAAAATTGCCCGTGCTACTTTGTTCGCACTTGGATTTTGAGGCAGTTTCAAAAGATGCCCCAACTTTGTTGTGCACGCACATACTCCTATTTCCCTGTCGAAACTGATCATCCCCCACCTCCGATCACCGGAGTGATCAGAGGTGGGGAGGGACCAACAGGCTATTTTTTCAAAGTCCTCTCAATGCGGCGTTTCTCCTCGCGCGCCCGGATATACTGACGTTTGTCCTCTTTTTTCTTTCCGCGGGCTATCGCGATGGCTACCTTCAGTTTTCGGTTTTTATTATACACTCGCAAAGGCACTATTGTCAATCCCTTCTCACCCTCCGCGGAGGCCACATGGGCTATTTCTTTGCGCGAAAGCAGCAGACGGCGCGAGCGCTCAGGATCATAGCTTTTGGGGGCATTGGCTATCTGCCACGCCGGTATGCTCGCACCCACGAGATATGCCTCGCCACCGCGCGCGACCACCCGCGCGCCCTTCAGCGAACCCCTTCCGGCACGAAGTGACTTCACCTCAAAGCCGTGCAGCTCAATGCCCGCCTCAATCTCTTCAAGAAGCGTGTACTCAAGCCCAATTTTCTTGTTTTCAATCAAACTCATACTGTCATGGCTTTTTTGCTTGCCCCGTAGCTCCGCCGAAGGCGGATGGTACCGGGGTTCTCCACGAGGCTCATGCGAAGACTATATCATCCGCGTGTCTCAAGCGGCTTTGCTTTTGGCTCCATCCCCAAATTCTTCCAAAACATCCTCACTCCTGCCAAGCGCGAGCATGTATGCGGAAATCTGTGCAAAATCCCGCAACTTCGCACGTTTTTCTTCGCGCCTCTCCATAAAGTTACTTGATCCCTCCTTATCCCGTCTACCGGTGACGGTCAGTATCACGGGCTCTCCCTGATATCCCCCTGTAGCTGACGCTGAGCGGGTCTCAAATGCACACAGACCGCGATCCATAAGTAGCTTTACTACGGCGCGCTCGTGGGGCCTCAAGAGCTCGTCGGCCTCGCTTGGGCCAACCCCCTTTTCGCCATTACGCTCGGCAAGAACATCAGCCACCCCTCGCATCTGCTCATCTGTGAAGTTGGAGAGAAATTCATTCGCGAGTCCCATATACGTCGTGTCTTGCAGAGTGCCGGGGTTTTCCCACGCGTTTATCTTCTGCTTTAGGTAATACGGGTCCAGCCCTCTCTGCATTGCTACGATGATATCCATCATTATTGAAACATGGTCCCTGTTTTCATAGACGACGTACGTCGGTGATTTTCCGGCCGCGTCCGCTGCTTTTATCAGGTCGTTCGTTCCCCCCTCCATGTCTATAGGAACAAAACCATCGTTCACACCTGCATAAACCTTATGCTTGTCGCCGACCGGAAGGTACTCAAGGTTATTTATTTGCGTGAACTCTGCTATCAATTTGTGGTACTCATATTTTGTCATTCCCGTGCGCTCCAAGTATTGCGCCAGATACTCCACCACCCATGTGGAGAACATGCCATACGCTATGCTAATGCCGGGAGACACGGCAATGAACTCATCCACCGGCCGCCCCCGCTCTTTCCCTATCTGGTTGGCCGTGTAGTAGCCCAGGTGAGTCCCCGCGGAATAGGAGAAGATTTTTATCTTTTTGTTGGGATATTGCGCGATGATGTGGTCAACCGCCTCTTTGACGGCCAGTGTAGCGCGAATGCATTGCTCGGGAGTGTAGCCCGCTATTCCCGCAGGCCCGTTGAACACGAACGCCGTACCTTCTTTGGGTAAGGAGTCAAGTACTCCCGGGACCCCCAAGAACCTTGCTGCCGCGTCTTTCGCTCTTTCTGCGATCGTCGTTGTCCCCAGTATTTTCTTCATGTCACTTTCCTGATAGGCGCTTCCGAGTCCGGGAAAGCATATCCATATCACATCATCATCCGAATGCTCTATCTTGCTGATAGTGAAGGACTCGTATTTTATCGGGTCATTATGGCCTTCTATAATAGTTTGTCGCGTGTCTGGCGCGAACATTCGCTCAAACATGCCTGCGTGCTTCTCCCTCTCCCTGCGCTCCATGTAATCTGCCTCAAATTGGCCCATGGGGATAGCGGAGAGATCCCTTTCATTTACGGAGTTGCGAGGGTATTTTCGTGCTCCGAAAGAAGCCCAAGCGGAAGTACGCTCTTCGGGCTTCGTAGAGACGAATTTCCTACCCTCGCCCTCCTCCATCTTTTCACCAAGATAAGGCGCAGGGATTTCCAAGCCGCTCTTGCGGTGGGTACTCCCCCCTCCTTCCAGTCTCATATAAGGAAAGAATATCACCGAATCCGGCCAGAAAAAACACGGTGCGCGCATGCGCCCAAGCCGAGATTTCGCTTAGGATCATGAGCACTAAATGACGTCACTTACCATTGAGAGATCCCTGCGACAATAGGAAGCAGTGATAAAAATACCAAAAAAATTGTAGAAGCGTTCGGTGGAATGTCTAAACCAAACCACCGTAGCGCATAGTGGTCTATGCATCCTTTGCTGTAAGTAGGTTGGCGCTCAGTTTGTCTATATTGATTTTCCCACACGGTGAAAGGGCATCCCCCGTATGTACGCCACGACCACTGTATTACCACCGCGAGCACCAATGCTCCAATCGCCACGAATCTTCCGGAGACGGGAGGGTTGCCCCACAACAGCGAGAACGAAACGGCGGGTGATCCGACAACAAATGTTGTAAATAAAAAAGTATGAGTAAACAAAACAATCTTGGAACGCATACGGCCGCTATACTTTTGTGAGAGCTATGGTCAAAACTATATCCTACATTCCCCGCGGCGTCTTGCGCGGTATGATGTGGGCATGGCGCGCGCGAAAAATACGGAGCCGGGGGAGAAGACGTGGGCTTGGCTCAAGGAGATATGGCGCTTGTTGACGAAATACGCATACGCGGCGCTATACCGGCATCCGCCTGCGTACTACCTCGGCCTCGCGCAAGACGGCAAGGCACCGCTGGTGCTTTTGCCCGGCCTGACAAATGGATGGTCCACCATGAAGTACCTCGCCGACAAGCTGGCGCGTCGCGGACACCCCGTCTACATCATCGGGGAGCTTGGCAGCAATATGCAGGCCGTTTCCTCGGCCTCCCACATTGCCCATTCCTTCATAGAGAGGCATGACCTCCGCGGGGTCATCCTCGTAGCGCATAGCAAAGGAGGCTTGGTGGGGAAGTATTATCTTATGCACGAGAATGCGAATGAGCGCGTTCGCGGCATGGTAGCTATCGCCGCGCCCTTCGGCGGCTCGCGTCCGGCGAGAGCGCTCCCGCTTGAAGTGTTTAAGGAGCTTAGCCAAGACAGTCCGCTTTTGCGTGAGCTTGCGGAGAGTGTCCAGGTCAACTCCCGCATAGTTTCCATATATCCGGCATACGACACCCACGCGCTCATTCCGGATGGCAGCCGCCTTGAAGGCGCGCTTGGAAATGTGGAGATACAGACAGGCGGACACAACGCGCTGCTCTTTGACGGCCGCGTCGTCCGCGAGACAATCCATGCGATAGAGAAGCTCTCGGCATAGCGCTCTCTCTCACGGCCGGCGTTTATCAGACGTCTTTTTCTCTTTGAATCAATGCGCGATTATGTATAATGCGCGTCTATATGGCAGCTCCTCTTCCACCGCAGAAAAAGCAGCAGTCCAAGGGAGGCGCCGGTACTCCCGCGCCGAAAGGCCCCTCGCTATGGGCGCAAATGGCGGCGGCGCTCGCCATCTTCCTCATGCTATCCTTTGGCTACTCGCTCGTTCGTCAGTACATCACCGACGAGATAGAGGAAGTCCCCATTTCGCAGATAGCGTCCGACATAGACGCGGGCAAGATATCCTCCATATCCGTCGCGGGCAACAAGATCACGGCCACATACACCGATGAGAGCGAGAAGACATCGCGCAAGGAAACCGAAAGTTCGCTCACGCAGACCCTCTCGGATTACGGTCTTGCACCGGAGCGACTGGCCGGCGTAAACATAACCATCCAAGACGAAGGCGGACTGCGCTTCTGGGCGCTCACACTTTTGCCGATAATCGTCCCCATACTCTTTCTGTTCGGCATTATCTGGTATCTCTCGCGCCAGATGCGCGGCGCGGGCATGCAGGCCTTCACCTTCGGACGCTCAATGGCTCGGCTCACTTCGCCGGAAGATCAGGGGCAAAAGGTGACCTTCAAGGACGTGGCGGGAGCAAAAGAGGCCAAGGACGAGCTCACGGAGATAGTTGATTTCCTCAAGAATCCAAAGAAATTCATACAGATAGGGGCGCGCATACCCAAAGGGGTACTCCTAATGGGCGCGCCGGGGACGGGCAAGACACTGCTCGCACGCGCCGTCGCGGGCGAGGCGGGCGTGCCTTTCTTCTCCATCTCCGGCTCGGAATTCGTGGAGATGTTCGTGGGCGTCGGCGCATCCCGCGTGCGCGACCTTTTTGCGACGGCGAAGAAGGCCGCGCCCGCCATCATATTCCTTGATGAGATAGACGCCGTCGGGCGCGTGCGCGGCACGGGCGTCGGCGGCGGCAATGACGAGCGCGAGCAGACTCTCAATCAGATACTCGTGGAGATGGACGGATTTGAACCCAACGAGAAGGTCATAGTCATGGCGGCGACAAACCGCCCCGACGTCCTTGACCCCGCGCTCGTCCGCCCCGGCAGATTTGACCGCCGCGTCGTCATAGACCTGCCCGACAGGAAGGACAGGGAAGAGATACTCGCGATACACGCGCGCCAGAAGCCGCTCGGTGCCGATGTGAAGCTCTCCGTCATCGCGGAGCGCACGCCGGGCTTCTCCGGCGCGGATCTCGCCAATCTCATGAACGAAGGCGCAATACTCGCCGCGCGGGAGAACAGAAAAGAGCTGGCGCAATTTGACCTAATCCGCTCAATAGAGAAGGTGATGCTCGGCCCCGAGCGCAGGAGCCACATCCTCAACAGAAAAGAGAAGGAGATAACCGCCTACCACGAGGGCGGGCACGCGCTAGTCGCCTCCATCCTGCCGTATGCCGACCCCGTGCACAAGATATCCATAATCAGCCGCGGCCGCGCCGCCGGATACACGCTCAAGCTGCCTTTTGAGGATAAGAAGATGCAATCGCGCAAGGAATTTCTGGACGACATCGCCGTTTCCTTGGGTGGCTACGCGGCGGAGAAAATGGTATTCGGCGACATCACGACCGGCGCGTCCAACGACCTGCAGGTTTTGACCGCGCTCGCGCGCAACATGGTCACGCGCTACGGCATGTCCGACAAGATGGGCCCGCTCGCTTTTGACAGCGCTCAGGGCAAAGCGCTCTTCGGGCAGGGCGTGGAGGGGGGCGAGCAGTCGCAGGAGGTCGCGGCGCAGATAGACGCGGAGGTGAAGAAAATAGTGGAAGGTGCGCGCAAAAAGGCGGAAAGCATACTGAATAAAAACCGCAAGGCGCTGGACGCCATCGCGGCCAAGCTCATGGAGGTGGAAACTCTGGAACGCGACGATTTTGAAAAGCTCCTCATCGCGCACGGGATAACTCCTAAGAAAAAACAAGACATTGAGCATCAACCTATAGCCTGACGAAGCCCCGACGCTTTGGTCGGGGTCCCGCCCGCTACGCGCGTCGGGAAAGAAGGAGGACATAGAGCACGCTCCTTTGGCATAGTTGCGCCTTGGTCGCGCGGAGCAGAAGACGGCCGGCGGGATAGTATTTCTCCGGGTACGGATTTTTCCAGCAGGAAAAATCCTCGGGCTTCGCGCCGCCGCGCTGCAGAGCCCTTCCAAAATACTATCCCGCCGGCCGTACTCTTACGGCCGTAGCCGCCAACGCATTGTCTCGTTGCCGAGCCCGTGCCGGGCGCTGGCCACGGGCCATATGTTCACTCCTTCGTCGGTGACTACCGCTTCCGTGACCTGCCAGTCTTTCTTCTCCAGCGTTATTTTGTTTTCATCAGGTTCCAGTCCGAAAAATCGCGGGCCGTTCGCCGAGAGAAAATCTTCAAGCTTGTCCAATGCGCCTATCTCATCAAAAACCTGCGCGTACATCTCCACCGCGACGGGGGAATTGAAAACGCCGAAGGCGCAGCACGATGAGAATTTCTTATTCTCCGGATGCGGCGCGGAGTCGGTGCCGGCGGAAACGAAAGGCAGACCTTTTTTTATCATCTCGCGCAATCTTTCGCGGTCCTCGCGTCGCTTCACCAGAGGTTTGCAGTGCAGGAGGGCGCGGTAGCCGCCGGAGAATGCTTGAGTGCGGTCGTACATAAGATGATGGGGGGTCACTGTAGCGACGAGCTTGCCTTCCTTGCCGTTTTTTTCCATGAAATCTATCGCCTCGGTGGTACTCATGTGCTCCAGCGATACTTTCAGCTCGGAGTATGTGTCCAAGAGGCGGGGCAGGGTGTCGGCGATGAAAAGCTTCTCGCCGTCATACGGGTCTTCTTCCTCGTCTTGGTCGTTTAGGTGTACTTCGCCGTGCAAGAGGAGCGGCATCCCGAGGCGCTCCATCTCTTTCAGTACATCTTTCGCCTCCAGAATGTTGCGGTAACCCCATTGCGAGTTGGTGGTGGCGCCGAAGGGATATGATTTGACGCCGTATATCCGCACGCCCTCCGCTCCGACAGCCCCGCGCTCTATCTCCGCAGGCGTCAGATTCTTCGTGAGATAAAAGGTCATGAGGGGGTCAAATCCGCCGGCACTTTCCGGAACGGCCTCTCGTATTTCTCCATAGTATTCAATTGCGGTACCAAGCGTATCAATAGGCGGCTCGGTATTGGGCATGATGATGGCGTGGCCGAATCGCTCGGCGGAGTAGGGCGTCACGGCGCGCAATACGGAGCCGCGCCGCAGATGCAAATGCGAATCAAACGGCTTGCGGATGGTAATTGAGTCGGTCATTGCGGCCAGTATATCACCCGACCCAATGCTCGGACTAATTAGGGCGCGATAAGGCATACGCCACTTGTTTATAATCCGCGGGCGCGGATTATAAACAAGTGGCCGTTCTTCTGTCTCGGCTGTTCTAAAACACATGCCTTTGCGCGGCTTGCGCGCGGGAGTATACCCCCACACCAACTTTGTACAAAGTTGGTGTGGGGGTATACTTTCTCCCGATGCAACACCTCATAGAGACGCAGCAATTCACGCGGGAGTCCCTGAAGGAGCTCTTCAAGCTGGCGTCGTCCCTTGAGGGCAGGCGCGAGGAATCGCTCAAGGGCCTGATCATGGCCTCTCTTTTTTTCGCACCCTCTACTCGCACACGATTGTCGTTTGAGTCGGCCATGTACCGTCTAGGCGGCCATGTCATAACCGTTGACGGCGACGGGTCGTCGTCGCAGTCAAAGGGCGAGACCCTGGAGGATGCAATAAAGGTCATCAACCATTACGCCGATATTATAGTTATGCGCCATGGCGAAGTAGGCGCGGCCACTCGCGCGGCCGAAGTATCCGGCGTCCCCGTCATCAACGCGGGAGACGGCAACATGGGCCAGCATCCTACTCAGGCGCTCCTTGATCTATATACCATCCAGCGCGAACTGAAGCGCGAGGATGACATCCACATCGCTTTTGTCGGAAATCTCAAGTACTACCGTTCGGCGCGTTCGCTCGCGTACCTCTTGAGCAAATACAATGATATACGCATAACGTTCATCTCCTCTCCGGAGCTTGTCATGGGCGACGACGTCAAGACGCACCTCAAAGAGAACAATATACCGTTCACCGAAACGGAGAATATGGCCGAAGGCATCAAGGACGCCGACGTCGTATATCAGACCCGCATCGCCAAGGAGTGGATACCCGACAAAAATGAGTACGAAAAACAGCGCGGTCGCTACATAATCACGCGCGCCGTGGCCGACGCCATGAAAGATGATGCCATCATCATTCATCCCTTGCCGCGCGTAGGAGAGATAGAAGCCGAAGTGGACGCCTCACCTCACGCGGTATATTTCAGGCAAGTCGGCTACGGCCTCATCGTCCGGATGGCGCTTCTTAAGACGATACTCGGCGGGAAATAAGCCAGTTCGCGCACGACGCGATAAATGATATTGTGTCGGGATGAAGAAAGCGAACGTTTCCAAATCCACCCGAGGCGTATCGGCCTTGGGCCGAAAGGCTCTTGCGCTGCATAAAAAGCTCGGCGGGAAGATACGGGTTGTTCCGGCCGCTGTGGTGAAAAACCGCGCCGACCTCGCTCTCGTATACACGCCGGGGGTAGCCGCCGTCTCTTCGCATGTCGCAAAAAATCCGCAAGAGGCGCGTGAATACACGATAAAAGGCCGCACGATAGCTGTCGTCTCCGACGGCTCGGCTGTCTTGGGCCTAGGCAACATAGGCGCACTCGGGGCGCTTCCCGTCATGGAAGGGAAGTGCGCTCTTTTCAAAACCTTCGCCGACGTGGATGCATTCCCAATCGTCTTGGACACGCAGGAGCCGGAGGAGATAATAGAGACGGTCATTCGCATCGCGCCCGCATTTGGCGGTATCAATCTGGAAGACATCGCGGCGCCGAAGTGTTTTGAGATAGAGAATCGTCTGATTGACGAGCTCAACATACCCGTCGTGCACGACGACCAGCACGGCACGGCCATAGTCGTCCTCGCCGCACTCCTGAACGCGCTCAAGGTGGTGGGCAAGAAGCTTACAAGTGCGCGCGTAGTTATATCCGGCGCCGGAGCTGCCGGCACGGCCATAGCGCGTATATTACACGTGGCGGGTTCTAAGAACATCCTGGTGCTTGATAGCAAAGGTATCATCGCGGAAGGGCGTCCCGATCTCTCCAGACACAAAATAGAACTCGCGACATTTACCAATAGAGAGGGCGAGACAGGCGGACTGCGCGAAGCACTGCAAGGAGCCGACGCCCTTATCGGAGTATCCGGCCCGGGGCTTGCGCGGGCGGCCGACATCCGCCTGATGGCGAAGAAAGCCATCGTGCTCGCCATGGCCAATCCAGTGCCGGAGATAATGCCCGACGAGGCCAAGCGAGGCGGGGCGCTCGTCGTCGGCACGGGGCGCTCGGATTTCCCCAATCAGATAAACAACTCGCTCGTTTTCCCCGGCCTTTTCCGCGGGGCGCTTGATAACAAGGTAACGAAGATAACGGATGAGATGAAGCTAAAGGCTGCCCGTGCGATAGCGCGCCTCGTTCCGCGTCCGACGCCCAACAAAATAATACCCGACATGTTTGACAAGCGCGTCGCCCCCGCCGTCGCTAAAGCTATGGCGGGCAAGAAAGCGGTCGCCAAAGTCATCAGTTGAGTC
>JANLHO010000018.1 GCA_024654485.1 Patescibacteria group bacterium
GGCAGTCCGGCGATCCCGAAGCTGAGATTGGGATTCATCTGGGCTATTTTCTCCCGTTCGCTCACATATCCCACATAAAGCGCGAGGTCGCCGGCGGCGAAAAATTGACGCGCATCGGGAAGCGAGCGGTTCCATGAATAATCGTCTTTGGAAGGGTCGGCAAATTCCGTGTAGAAACGCAGAGCGCTGGCTGTAGCCTGCGAAGCGGCTCCTCCGGATTTCAGTACCAGAGCGCTGCGCAATTTGCCAGAGTTGTCGTATTGGGTGATGGCGCCGTCCGCCTGCAGGATGAGCGTGGCAAGTATATCTTTGGCGTGCGCGATGTTCTTGTACTCGCCGAACGCGAGCGCGCTTTGCACGATGGAGCCGGTCTCGTCGCGCGAGCTTACGGAGCGCGCTATATCAAAAAGCTGATCCCAGTACTGCGGCGGAGCGGCGTACCCCGCGGAAGAAAGGATGTCTTTGTTCCAGTACAAGACCAGCGGGTCGGCGAGAAGCGGCACCCCGATGACTCCTTCCTCGGACAGGAAAGGGCTTGCGGCATCCACAAAAGTGCCTTCAAATTGCGCTCTGGGGAGCGCGCTGAAAGGTATGACGGCTATCTGTCCTTCGGTTTTCAGGGCATAGTCTTCCGTGAGAAGGAAGAGGTCCGGCCCCTGCCCGCCGGCTAGAGCTTCCGTAAGATCCGCCTCGTACGTGTCGGGGTCTTTCTGCACGTAGTTAACCTGATTGAGATTGGGCTCTTCGTCCGCCGCCGCGCGCAGCACGGTGCCGAAGGCGCGACCATCCAGCGTGCCCCAGATAGTGACGGGTCCGATAGCGCTTGAATTCCCGCCCCCTACAGCAAGCGCGAAAATAAGTACGCCGGATATGGCGAACGCTCCGAAAACGGAAAGGAGCACGAGCTGGAATGTGGATAGTTTTTTCATATATTGGCCTTGGGAGCTACTTTCAGTATGAGTCCGTAGTGATGCCCGCCCGCAGGAAATTCGCGCTGGAGCCCAAAGCCCGCCTTGCGCGCCAACTCCAAGGCACTCTCTTTCGTGACGATGTCTTTCTTTTGCGGTCCCATGCGCCGCTCGCCGTCTGGCGGGGAATCGGACCAGTCTATTATCGCGAGGCGACCATTGGGGCGCAGTATTCTGCGCGCCTCCTCCAAGACGGCGCTCGCGTCCTCCAGCTGGAAAAGCAGATTGGAGACGAGCACGAGGTCAAGCGCCTCGTCGGAGAGCTTGGATGCGCGCGGTTTCTCAAGGTCGGCGTGTATCGCGGACACGTTGGCGTATCCCTTGCGCGAAGCTTCGTTGACGGTGCGGCGCAAAAGGTCGCGCTGAATGTCTACCGCGTACACGTGGCCATACCCCTTTAGGGCGTCCGCTATCAGCAGTACGTACGCTCCCGAACCACTCCCGAAATCCGCGACGTTCATGCCGGGGTCTATCGCGAGCGCATCCACGTTGCGCGGAGGATGTGCGAAACCTTTGCCGGAAAAACCCCCGCCAAAGGACGAGCCCCCCTTCTGCGACGGCGTGTTGTGTTGTGCAGTGTGCTGCATCGCGTCAATTATAACGCATGCGGCCCCGCGTAAGCGGGGCCGCGTGCGTTATAATTGACGCGATGCAGCACACTGCACAACACAACACGCCGTCGCTGAAGGGGGG
>JANLHO010000020.1 GCA_024654485.1 Patescibacteria group bacterium
TACCAATTCCACCACCTGCGCAACGACTCGTATTTTACCCTTTTTTCACCTCCGCTCCAGCCTCAACCGCCTCTGACTCCTTTCCGCCCGAGGCGGACCCGCCTTCGGCGGGCTTCTCTTCCTTATCATCGGTCGGGGCGGTCATTTCCTCCACAATGTGCTCCTTCTCGGCCTCTGTCTCCTTGGAGAAATCCGCCGGTACTCCCTCTTCTTCGGCAGCGTCCGCCTTTTCTATATCGGCCGTGGAAGTGCCGATGATGCTCGTCTTCCGCAGTTGTCGGCGAGCTTCGCGGGCGGCTTTGTCGCGTATGTAGTAAAGCTTGGCGCGGCGCACGCGAGCGCGCTTCACCACCTCTATTCGGTCTATCATCGGTGAGTACAGAGGGAATATCTTCTCCACGCCCACGCCGGATGAAACGCGGCGCACCGTAAATGTGGCTCCGGCTTCGCGTCCGTGTTTGCGCGCAAGTACGAGGCCCTCAAAGGCCTGCAGACGGGTCTTGCCTTTTTCCTCTATCTTCTGGAATACGCGCACAGTATCGCCCGCTTTAAGATCCATCTTTTTGCGCGCATCCATGTCTACCGGTGAAATTTTTATCGCCATATGTGGCGGCACTATACCCTCACGCCGCCGTTTTAGCAAGAATTAAACTTGAAATCCGGGTGCGCGCTGAGGGATTCGAACCCCCGACCTTCTCTGTGTAAAAGAGTTGCTCTACCACTGAGCTAAGCGCGCCCTGCTTCTCTCCGAGTCACCTCGGAGCTTCGAAGGGCAAGCCGCAAGCCGAATGGCCTCGTCTCGCCCGCCAAAGCTCTTAGGCAATTTGAGCGGCGGCGGGAGCTAAGCGCGCGACGCTGGAACTATAACATTGCCCTCGGTAGGAATAGAATCCACATCAGCGGCTTAGAAGTCCGCGGCTCTATCCAAGCCGACGTTCCGAAGGAAGTCGGCTCCCCGACTCGCTTCGCGGTGTCGGAGTTGACCCTGTCAGTCCCCCCGGAGGGAATCGAACCCCCATCAGCGGCTTAGAAGTCCGCGGCTTTATCCATTAAGCTACGGGGGGCTAAGGGCAAGTTCCAATGTACCCTGCCGTGACCATTTTCTCAATGTAGTCCTTTCCCTGCGACACCCGCTCATGCGGGGCATCATCTTGATGGGTCGGGTAGTCTGCCGGAAGCGCCCTGCCTGAGGGATTCATACTCGCTTTGCCGCGCCTTAAATGCGGAGACTGTCTCATCCAGCTCGGCCCTGTCCAGGCTTGCCGCGGGGATAGTGGTGTCGGGTACCGATGCGAGATTCTTGAGGATGCCGTAGAGATGCCACTCCGCGTACCCGATTGTAGCGACGAGTACGATGAAAGCCGCCAGCAAAAGTGTGCGCCAGTACAATATCGCGAGCGTACGCGCCCCTTCCGGCGAATGCCGCGTGGTATAGGTGTCGCGTATGCGGGCCGTTATGTCGTTGAGGAATTTGATTTTCATGACGAGATTGGTGCGGTGGTAAGGACCCGTATGTACACGTTCATATTCCAGTCGCCTGAAGAGCTCCTGGAGCCGGGAGTGCGGGATATATCCAGTCTGTCCACCGAAGCGGCGAGCGGCAGCGATTCAAAAAGCCGCTCGGCATGCATGAGAGATGAGAAGGAGCCCTGCCCCTGCACGACGAACCCTATCGCATTCACGGAAGGTCCGCTCACTGGCTGCATGGCCGGAGGGCTTTCCGGAAGAGCGCTGCTGAGCTGCAAAGAGACTCCGGCGGATTTTCCTGCGGCTTTGATAAGTTCCACTATCTCTATCACATCGGCCTGCAGATAGCTCTCCAGCTCGCCGCGCGCCGGCACAGTGTCGCGGACGAGAGCGCCCGCGCGGATGCGCGCCGACTCCCTTGTGGTGGCCGCATCAGCCTGTCTGCGCGCGTCGGCATGCTCTGCCTCCTTGTTCACGATTATCTGCGCGAAATACACGACGGCGACACACGAGATAAGGGCGATGAATGCGGACGCCCAGGCAATGTATGTAAGTCCCTTTTGCATACAATTCAGAAGTCACCCTTCAGGGTCATGGAAAAACGCCCTCCCTGCGCGCCCACCAGATCCCCCAAGGGAACATCCGCGCTCGTGAAAGGCGGCGTCTCTTCAAGCGCGCGTCTGTACTCGGCTATATAAGACGGTGCATCCGCAGTGCCGGAGAAAGTTACGGAATTCTGCTGTCCCGATGCGTAGATAATGTGGTCTACGTGTATTCCGCTCTCCTTGAGGCTCAGGGCTAGGGAGATAATCCCGTGCGGCGTGGTGGTAGATGTGACCGATGCGGTGAAAGGGCGCAGGACGCTAAGGAGCGTCTGGGTTCTGGCTATCGCGCTCAGGTCCTCGCTCGTTGAGGCTATCTTAGCCGATTCGGGCTCTGCGGTGTTCGTCCTCAAGGCGAGGTAGCTCGGCAGCAATGCGAGCGACGAAAGAGTGGCGACCGCGATAACTATCAGGGAACCGCTAAGAATGAGCCGAGCGCGGTATACGCGTCCCAGTCTCTTTTTTGCGTCTTGCGGTATAACGTTGCTCATACTGTTGCGCGTAGTGCGAGTCCTATCGCCGTCGCATACTGCAGCGAATGGACGCGATCTATAGGCGGAATATATGAATCAAAATCGCACACATGACGCCACACTTCCCCTATTTCGGTGGGAGCCTGTACGCGTCCCGCGATGTAATCCGACAACCCCATCAGATTGGCGCCCCCTCCTACCAAGAGGATGCGGCCGACGGGGGTCACGCGCTCACCGTGCTCATTGCGGCGAGTGTCCCAATAGTGGTAATGGCGTGCTATCTCATCGGCGAGCGCGGATGCGGTAGCGACTATCGTCTCCAGCACCTCAGTATGCGCGGCGTCCTTCGCCGTAAGACCTTGTTCGTTCTTGAACCGTTCTATCTCCTCTCCTTTCAGCGAAAGTTTTTCCGCGAGGACCTTGGTAATCGCATCCCCTCCCACGTCCACGGTGGACGTAAATATAGGAATGTTGCGCTTGAGGACCGCGAACCCGCTGCGCGCTCGTCCGAAATCCACCATAAGAGTTACCGGCTCCGACGGGGTATCATCCGAGACGGCGCGAGCTATGGATTGCGCTTCTATCTCAAGCGAGAGCAGGGATATGCCGGCATTTTCAAATGCGGCCGCATAATCCTCCGACAACTCGCGCGGAAAGACGGAAACCCCTATCTCCTCTCCCTCTTCGCCGCCGTGCTTGAGGATGGAGTCAAAATCGTACACCGCAGCCGAGGGCGGTATCGGCACGCGGCCTTCAAATTCAAACTCTATCAGCTGCAAAGTCTGCTCGCGCGAAGTGCCTATGGGCACGTTCATACTGAATACATACGCCGCTTCTTCGGGAAGTGCGGCGTGCGCGTACGTTATACCGCCAAGTTCTTTTACCTGAGCAAGTGTTAGAGAAAGCGCCTCCACGTTCTTTATAATGCCTCCCACGACTATGCCCGGCTCCAACTTCTTCTCTCCGTATTTATGCACGCGGTGACCCTTCTTTGCTTTGGCGAGGGACAGCCATTTGATGGAAGAGTCGGAAATATCCACGCCCGCCGCCCGCGGTAATAGTATCCGCGGCGCGGGGAACCATCTGTCCAGCGCCATGGAGGCTGTGCGTACCTCATTGCGCACCAGTGTTGCACTCTTAGAGCGCTGCATGCGTGTCATTATAACCCGCGATACGCGCGCGACGCGCGCTATCCCGAAATTGTTATTTCAATCGCGTTCCCGGCGGAAGAGGGCGCTCAGGAGATATAAGAGCCACGCCCTCGCCATCGGAGGCCGCAAGCAGCATTCCTTGGCTCTCCACGCCGCGCAGCACTCTGGGCGCAAGGTTTACGATGTATACAAGCTGTTTGCCGACAAGTTCTTCGGGGGTTTTTCCGCCCGAGGCGGACCCGCCTCGGGCGGGCCACGCTGCAATCCCAGAAACTATCGTGCGCGTGCCAAGCTCTTCACCGAAATCAACCGTGCATTTTATCAATTTGTCCGTCTCCGGTATTCGCTCAGCGGCCAAGACAGTGCCGATGCGGATGTCCAGCTTGGCGAAATCATCGTATGAAATTTCATTATCCATGGCCCTATCGTAACGTACCGCGCCCCATATCCAAAAAGCGCTGCAGAATGAAGGCGGCTGCTGCGGAATCTTGGTGACCACTCCCTGCCGGTGCGTAGCGCGAAGCTTCCACCGAGCTCCACGCCTCCGGCACGAGAGCGACCGGCAGCCCAAATCGCTTCAGCTCTTCAGCAAAACGCTCCGCCTCGGGCGTTACCGGATTTTCGGCGCCGCCGTGCGAGCGCGTGTCGCCCACAACGATGGATTCCGGCTTCTCCTCTTCTATGATGCGCGCGAGATCCTGCATTAGTTCCCCGTCATTGGGCAGCACTTCGCGCGGGAAGGCCAGTGTCCCCGCTTCATCGGAGACAGCGACACCCACTCGCTTGGAGCCGTAATCTATTCCGAGGTATTTCATAAGTCCGTACAGCGTATAGCGTACAGTGTGTAAAAACAACCGCTCACCCCAGCAGCTTGGATGTTTTGAATGTATCGGGCTTGTGCGCCTTTAGGCGGACTACTTTTGCGGTGACTCCGGCGCTCTGGAGCGACTCCGGCAGCAAGTCCACGTATATCCCCCGCTGGTCATATCCGAGTGCGACGATATCCGGCCGCGCCGCGATAATGTGCGGCAGATAGCCCTCCTCGTCGCCGAGGACCGCCTCGTCCACAGAGGGGTGCGCCGCGACAGCGGCGAGTCTCTCTTCCTCGTATAGCCTCGGCTTCACACCCTTGATTCGCTCTACGTTCTTGTCGCGCGCGACTGAGACGATGAGATGCGGCTCGCGGGCCAATGCTCTCGCCTGCCGGAAAAAATCTTCATGACCCTCGTGGATCATGTCAAAGGTGCCGAAAACCATTATGCGTGTCATAGATTTTGAGTATATACCGCCTGAGGAAAAAAGCGGCTCATCCGCCAGCTGGCGGATCAGCCGCTGTTTTCCTCAGGCGGTATATACTCAAAATCTATGACCCGCATAATGGTTTTCGGCACCTTTGACATGATCCACGAGGGTCATGAAGATTTTTTCC
>JANLHO010000024.1 GCA_024654485.1 Patescibacteria group bacterium
AGCCCGCGGGCGCGGATTATAAACAAGTGGCGCCGGAGCGGGGGTTGGACCCGCATCCGGCGCTTTCATTTCGATGCCTCCTCCCACGCGCGGAGCGTACGCAGCACGCGCTGGGCAATCTCCTCGGCGGGCGCTTCCACGCTCACCTTTACTGTGATGTGCGCCACCTCCTCGTAGATGGAGCGCCGCTGAAGGAAAAGCTTCTCCAGCTTGTCTGCAAGCGGACGGCCTACTTCTGCCGACTTCCTCTCCCGCCTCTGAAGTAGGATTGGTAGTGCGACATCAAGCCAGACCACCACGCCGCAAGATTTCATGATGGCACGGTTCTCCGGCCGACAGACCGCCCCACCGCCGGTGGAGACGACGCACCGCAACTTTTTGGCCGCAGCACTTAAGGCCGCGGTCTCAAGATTGCGGAAATGCTCCTGCCCGTACCTTGCGAAGATTTCGGGGATACTAATCCCCGACGTTCTCTCTATCTCCGAATCAAGGTCAACGAACTCGCGTGCCATTTCTGCCGCGAGAATGCGCCCTACCTTCGTCTTACCCGACAGCATCGGGGCGACGAGATATAGGTTCTTCCACATCATGGCTGTACCCCACCCATCATGCTCCACACGCCTTGCGCGATGAAGTGCGCAATGAGCGCGCCCGGCTCGCGGATACTGGTGATGTCGTACGCGAGCGATGTTCTCGGGAACATCTCCTTCAATTGCGCACGGGGCCCACCGATAGCGACCACGAACCTGAACCGCGCCACCTCGCGATGGAGCCGAGAAAGCTCTTGCCAGTGCTCTCGGTTTTCGTCGCGCACGATGAGTGCGCACGGCATCCTCGCGCCAAGCGCGCGGTTGAGCACGTCAAAGCTCCATTCCGAATGCAGGGCTGACATGCAGTTGACTAGCAGATCAACTGCATCCAGTTCTGCGGTCGTACCCGATGACAGGAAGCCTATATCGGCTTCCGGCACTTGTCTACGCAGGTGCGGAAGGATGCTATCCCCGACATCGCTGCCGAGACCTGCGTCAAAGGCAACAAATCCTATTTTCATGGGGATTTCCTCCCAATCTAGTGTTCCGTGGAAGACGGGCGTGTAAAAGAGCTGTGCAAGCCCTTTTACATGCCTGCAGCCGGCCGCAGAGATGCGGCGCGGGCTGGGGCGATTCTACGCATAGTGGCGTAGAGATGCAAACCCGGCCGGAGATGGGACTTGTTTATAACCCGCGGGCGCGGATTATAAACAAGGGGGGTGAATCTATGAGCGCTTTCCACGCCACTTCTCTACCACGACCCCGGTAGTACAACGCTCCGCGTTGTACTACCGGGGCAGGCAAGCAGCGGGCTATATTTTCCCTATTTGCGTTTCCAGTGTTCAACTACAACCAACAACGGAGTAGCTAAAGCGATGGATGAGTACGTACCGGCTATGATACCGACCAGAAGCGTGAGCGCGAAATCCTGCGTAGCCGCCGGACCGAGCAGGTAGAGCGCGAGGAGCGCGAAGAGCGTCGTTAGAGAAGTGTTGATGGAGCGTGTGAGAGTCTGGCTTACGCTCCTTCCGGCGGTCTCGGCAAAATCTTCCTTGCGCCCCTTATCCTGATTGATGCGCAGGTTCTCCCTCACCCTGTCAAAGACCACTATGGTGTCGTGTATGGAAAATCCTAGCACCGTGAGGACGGCTGTGACGAAAAGCGAGTCTATCTGCGCGCCCGTGAAGTACCCCAGCGCAGCGTAGAAGCCGACGGGGACGAGCATGTCGTGCAGGAGCGCCACAAGCGCTATAAAGCCGTAGACCCACGAGGAGACCGGTTTGGAAACCTTGCGGAATGCGAACGCGATGAAAAGCAGGATGCAGACCAAGACAAGTACGAGCGCGATGAGGGATTTGTTGCGCAGCTCCGTGCCGATGGTGGGGCCGACTTCCGTGAGATGGCTCACGGTCGCCGGATTTGTCCCCCCTATGGAGAGGATGGACGGCAGATTATCCCTCTGCGCCTCCGTGAGATTGGCGGTGCGCAAAATGTAGTCGCTCTCGCCGGCCGCGCGGAGCGAGTACCCGGAGAAGCCCGCGGAATCCAGCGACGCTTCCAGCGCCTGCGGCGCGGGGCGACCGCCTTCGTACGTCATCTGCACGAGCGTGCCTCCCGTGAAATCAATGCCGAGGTGCAGCCCAAAAAGCGAAATGGAGAAGACGGCAGCGGCGATGATAGCCGCCGTGATACCGAAGAATATGTTTCTGTTTTTTACGATGAACATAAAATCAGTGCGTAGAGAAGATTACAGACGAATTCCGGAGCCGAGTAGGGACTTTGCGACGCCTCCCTTCCCGCCTATGCCGAGCGCCATGAGGAAAGTGCGGGAGACGGAAATGGCGGTCAGCATGGAAACGAGGACGCCTAGCCCGAATACGAGCGCGAACCCTTGCACGATGGACGAGCCGAACCAGAAAAGTATGACGGCCGTTATCATTGAGGAGATATTGGAATCGCGTATGGAAGGCCACGCGCGCGAGAACCCTTCGCGAATGGATTCCGCCGCCGTTTTGCCGGTTCGGAGCTCTTCCTTCATGCGCTCAAAGATAAGAATGTTGGCATCCACAGCCATGCCGATGGAGAGGATGAATGCGGCGATGCCTGCCGCCGTGAGCGTCACCGGAATGAGCTTGAAGAGAGCGAGCATGGCGATAATGTAGAGCGAGAGCGCCACGACCGCGAGAATGCCCGGCAGGCGGTACCACAGCATCATGAAGAGCGCGACTGCGCCTATACCCCAGAGAGCCGCCAGAAGCCCGTCCTGCACCGCCTGCGCACCGAGTGTACCGGAGACTGTCTGCGTGGAGATAAGCGTGATGGGGACCGGCAATGCGCCGTAGCTTAGGTTGCGGGCGAGCTCTTTGGCACCCTCGGCGGTAAAATTGCCCGATATGACGGCTGTGCCGCCTGCTATGGCTTCGCGTATGACGGGGACGGAGATGGGAGCGCCGTCCAAGAATATCCCGAACTGCCGGCCCACGTTCTCCTTGGTGAGATCCGCGAATATCCGCGAGCCCTCGGAGTCAAAGTTTAGAACGACTACCGGCTCGTTGAGACCGACCGTTCCCTCAAACTGCAGCTCCGCGCTCTTCAGATTTTTCCCAGTGAGGGATGCCGGAGCAAATGCCGCATTTATGCTCGTAGTGGAGGTATCTGATGGCACGCTCGCACCTTCTTTTAGGAGCCGGAATTCCAGGACCGGCGTCTCGCCTATGAGCTGAATGGCTTTTTGCGTATCGGTGACGCCCGGCAGCTCAACGATGAGACGCTGCTCTGATGTGCCGGAGAGCACGCTCGCCGTTTCCGTCTGGACGATTGGCTCGGAAACGCCGAAGAGATTGACGCGGCGCTCTATCGTATCGCGCAGCGCCGCCATGGAGTCGGCCGAATCCGCCGCATGGATATTGGAGAGGTCCGCGCGGTAGATAAGCTGCGTCCCACCGGAGAGGTCAAGCCCGAGCTTGAAAGGCCGCGAGGCGGTCATCTGCGAGCTGTACACGAACCACGCAATGCCAGCCGCCGCGAGGAAAATGAAAAGCACCGCGAGCCTCGTTTTCAACATGGGCAGTAGTATACGCGCCTCTAAAAGATGCGCAATAGAGCCACATTAAACCGCTCTCCGCCGGCTGGCGTACGGTGTGAGCCGTTTATTCTACTTCGCCGAATACCCCGCAGCTCGCTGCGGGGATGAAGGCGAGAGTAGAACCCTTCGTAGCTTTAGCGAAGTAGGGTTATCGGCTATGAAGAATTCCGCAGATACCTCGCAGCTCTGCTGCGAGGAGCTTCATTTTTTCTTACTTTGATGCTCCAACTAGCGTGAGGAGGTTGCGAAATATCATTGCCACGGCGACGGGTCCGACGCCGCCGGGGACGGGAGTGAAAACGGCTGCCTTCTCAGCACACGCAGGGTCTGCGTCGCCCGCTATTTTCTTTTTTAGCTCGCTCGTCCCCGCGTCAATGAGCGCGACGCCTGCTCTTATATGTTCCGGCCTTATCATGCCCGGATTCCCCGCGCCCGAGACGATTATGTCGGCATCTTTCAGATCCTCAATGCTCCCCTCCTCAAGCGTGAACATGGACACTTCCGCGCCAAGGCTCCGCAGAAGCCACGCACTCGGAGCGCCCACGAGCCTTCCTGCGCCGATGACTACCGTGCGCTTGCCTCGTATCTCCACTCCCCCCTTTTTCAACAACTCCACTACCGCGAGCGCGACCGGAGCGTGCACCATCCTCTCACTTTCAGAAACAGCGGGATTGAGAGCGTCCACATCCTTGTCGCTTGGTATCGCGGAGAGAACCGCATCGGTATCTACCTGCTTGGGCAGGGGCAGCTGCACGATGAGGGCATCCGTGCGCTCCGCGAGCTCGCGCACGGCGGCCACCACCTCTTCTGTAGTGCTGCTGTCGGGGAGATTCACCCGCGCCATCTCAATGCCGAGCTGCTCCGCGCTCCTCGTCTTGATACGCACGAAAGATTCTATGACGGGATTCTCCCCCGCGACGATGATGCCGAGACGTATCGTGCGGCCCACCTCCGCATAGCGCGGCGCCAGCTCCTTGTAGATACTTCTCGCTACCGCTTTTCCGTCTATTATCATAAAAACATTCTCACATTCTTAAGAATATAAGAATGTTATTTTAATCCCATCTCCTTTTTTAATTCCGCGATGCCGTCTTCTATGCGCACCGTCGGCTCCCACCCTAGCAGCTCTTTTGCCTTTTTGTTGTCGGCGAGAGTGTCGTGCGGCTCAAGCCGAGGCTCTACGTGCGACGACTCCCCTCCCACCATAGCGGCGATGTCGTTGATGGAAACGTTGTTGCCCGCGCCGATGTTGAGCGCCTCTCCCTTGCCCACGCTTGTGGATTCTGCGGCGAGAATGTTGGCGCGCACCACATCGCTCACGTGAGTGAAGTCCCTCGTCTGCGTGCCGTCGCCGGTTATGGTCAGCGGCTTACCGCTCTTGCGCAGCTCAAGGAATTTGCCGACTACGAGGGCGTAGGCGCCTTCGGGGTCAAAGCCCGGCCCGTAGACGTTGAAATAGCGCAAGGAAACGGTGGAAAGCCCGTAGACATCGCTCCAGAGCCGGCATGATAGCTCGCCTACATACTTCTGCAGCCCGTACGGACTCTTGGGGTGCGGGGGCATTTCCTCCGAAAGCGGCATGACTGGCTGGTCGCCGTAAGCGGAGCTTGAGGCGGCATAGACGACGCGCTTCACTCCGGCCTCGTGCGCCGCGCGCAAGACGGATACGGTACCTCCGGCATTCACCGAGAACGTGAGCTCGGGATTCTCTATGGAAAACTGCACGCGGGGCAGCGCCGCCTCGTGGAAAACGTATGAAGCGCCCGCCATGATGGGTGCTAGCTTTTCGCCTTCGCGAATGTCCACCTCGTGGTAGGTCACCCCTTCGTGCAGGCGGTCTTCGCGCTTGCCGCCCGCGTAATTGTCTACGACATGCACATCGTCCCCGCGCTCCAGAAAAGCCTTGGCCAAATGCGACCCGATAAATCCAGCGCCTCCGGTAACAACTACTTTCATACCTGTACTCTAGAGCCGACCTGCCCCGTAGCCGACGCGTTGCGTCGTGGTACTGGGGTGAATCCAGCGCCTCCCGTCACCACTATCTTGTGTGCCATATCAGCGTATCTTACCAAATTATGCCCCTCGTGCGGTAATGACGATACGGACAGTCTGGAGGATGATAAAGACATCCAGAAGAAGCGACCTGTGCTTGAGGTAGTAGAGATCGTACGAGAGCTTCTCTTTCGTTTCTTGTATGTCGCTCGCGTGATGCGGATGGCGATCGTGCTTTATCTGCGCCCAACCCGTGAGGCCCGGCGCCACCAGATAGCGCGCGTTGTAGTACGGGATGCGGGAGCTGTAGTGCGCGGCGAGGGTCGGGAGCTCGGGGCGCGGTCCCACGAGAGATAGCTCGCCGGAGAGCACGCCCAAAAGCTGCGGCAGCTCGTCCACGCGCAGGACGCGCAGCCACTTGCCCGCGCGCGTGATAGTGAGCTTGCTCTTGCCGCTGTCGTCGTAATCGCCCTCGTCGTTGCCGCTCATAGTGCGGAACTTCCTTATGCGTATCGGCCTTTGGAATCTTCCGACCCTGTTTTGCACGATAAAGACGGGTCCGCCGTCGTCCAGCTTGATAGCCGCGTACACGAACGGGTACATGATTAGGGAGACGACTAGCCCGATGCCGGCGAATACGATGTCAATAGCTCGTTTTACGGCGTCGTAGGCGTGTGATGAGCTGATGTTGCCCAATACCCACTCGTAATTTACGAGAGAAAGGGGCTCGCGCTCAAAAACTTCCTGATACAGGTCCACCGCATCAATGAGCGCGAAACGTCGCTTGTGGAACGCGGCGTCGTAGATGATGGGGAGCGCCGCAGACACGGCGGTATCGGAGAGATCCACGACCAGAAAAGTTACGTCGTCCTCCTCGGCGACGCGACACGCCTGCTGTATGACCTTGTGTGAGGGCGCGGAGCTCGTGTCTATCACGTATTCAAAAGAGAACGGATAGCGAGCGTCGGACGCGACCTCCTCCGCGAGCGCTTGCGCATCCGGCCCCGAGGCTATAAGCACGCCCTTGAGGCGACGGCTTGTCCGCAGATACGGGAAGAGCGCCACGCGCCACGCGAAGATAAGCGCGAAAGACACGACTAGGTAGAGGGCGAGTATCGTCTTCGGCGCTAGCCCGAATGCCGGTATAAAAAAGAAAAAGAGCGCCGCGAGCGACATATTTATGACCTGCGTGTAAAGTATCGTGGAAGCGAGCCGCGAGCGGAAAAGCCGCGTGTACCTCCCGTACAATCCGGCCAGAAAGAAGACGGCCATCCACACTACGAAAAGCAGCGAGAACGGCACAAGGTGCAGCCGGAATAAATCCGGTGACGGCAGAGATGTATAACGCAGCGCAAGCGTAAGCCACAGCGAAGCGGCGAACACGAGGATATCGCCTACCAGAAGCACGGCGTATTCGCGCTTGGGAACGAGGGTCATACGATGGTACAATTATGTCATAAATATGGCTAGAAACAAGGAAGGTATGCCACCCCCCGACAAAGTGAGAACGGTGCTTTACCTCATTACGAAAGCGACCGTGGGCGGGGCGCAGAGATATGTTTTTGACATTGTGACGCATTTGCCGGCCGGCTATGAGCCCGTGGTCGCATTCGGAGTGCGCGGCAAGCTCGCTCAAGACCTCGCGCATGCCGGTATAGAGACTCGGGAATTGCCGCGTCTGGGCCGCGACATAGCTCTGCTTGACGACATCGGAAGTTTCTTCGCGATATGGAAATGCTTGCGCACCGAGCGCCCCGACGTGGTACATCTCAACAGCTCCAAGGCGGCGGCGCTCGGTGCGCTGGCGGCACGCCTATCGGGCGTGCCGCGTATCGTCTTCACAGTCCACGGCTGGCCTTTCAAAGAAGCACGCAACCCTCTCTGGCGCGCATTCACCTACCTCGCGAGCTGGCTCACGTCTGTAATGAGCCACGCGACCATCGTCGTCTCGCGCGCCGATGAAGCGCGTGGCAAGCGCATGTGGCTCGCCGGCAAAAAGATGCATTATGTGCCGCTGGGCATAGAGCCGCCTGCTTTTTTGCCACGAAAAGAGGCCGCCGCCTCCCTTGCTATTACGACCACGCGGCCGCGTATCGTCACGATAGCGGAGCTAACGCCCAACAAAGGTCTTCGCTACGCCGTGGAGGCTGTCGGAACACTTGCCGACCGGCGAGTGGACGCCGAATACTTCATCATCGGGGAGGGAGAGGAGCGCCAGCGTCTTGAGGGTCTGGCCGATGAGCGCGGCGTCAAGGACCGTGTCCACTTTCTCGGATTTGTACAGGATGCTGCGAAATATTTGCCCGCTTTTGATGTATTCCTGCTGCCATCCCTAAAAGAAGGCGTGCCATACGTACTGCTTGAAGCTGCCGCCGCGGGCTTGCCTATCGTCACTACAACAGCTGTGGATATGGAAATCGCGTCGGCACGGAAGCTGCCACCCGCAGACCCGCACGCGCTATCCGATGCGCTGGCGCATGCCGTCGGGCGCACGCCAATCCATGCTGCGGGCACGAGCAAGGATTCCTTCCCCCTTGATGCGATGCTCGGGGAAACGATTGCACTCTATCAAAGCGCAGACTCTTGTCGTGTTGCCTAAGGCATGCGGCCGCACGCCTTAGGCACATGGTAATGAGGTGTCGTAGTATGTACTGTAGTATGTACTATGGTATATACTATGGTATATACTATTTTCTTCAGGCAGGTAATTATTTCTATGACATACACCAGAAAACTAACGAAGACGGCCGGCTACAGCTACATCGTTTCCGTACCAAAGCAGCTCGTGGAAAAGTACGGCTGGAAGGAGCATCAGAAGCTTTCCATCAAGGATATGGGGAGAGGTCGCCTTGAGGTGCGCGACTGGAAGCGCAGGTAACTCTGCCGTCTTGGCAATATATCCCGGCGGAACGCGCGAATCATGTATCCCTATCTCTACGCCATGGCGTAGAGATAGGGATGGTTAAGTTCACCCAAGAATTCGGAAGGTTGCGTATGGCGTACTCGGATTGCGCCATGTCGCCTTGATGTACGACACTTCCGCGGGCTCGGGTCCTTCGCGAACCTCCGCGAGCAGCCGTTCAAGTCCGTCGCGTGCGCCCTGCGCCACGAACTCTACGGAGCCGTCGGGGCGGTTGCGGACATATCCAACGACGTTGAGCTTGCGCGCATGTCCCGCAACAAAATCGCGGAAAAATACGCCTTGTACTCTGCCGCGTATCTCGCAATGCAACTCTTGAAGATTTTTCATGCGGTGCGCGCTAAAAGTCTCTCTTTCGGATGTCGCCTATGTATCTTATCTTCTGCATTCGCTAGAACACGCCCAATATCTCCGTCTCGTCGCGTGCGCGTATTGAAGGGCGCGCGTGGCGACGCATGCTCATGAGGATTCCGAGCGCCGCGTATTCGGTGAGCATGTGCGAGCCACCGTAGCTCATAAAAGGCAGGGTGGTGCCGGTGATGGGAAGGAGGCCCATGTTCATCCCGACGTGCACTATGAATTGCGCGGTGATATAGATGGCGATACCGATGCAGAACAGCGTATCAAAGTTATCGCTGGCATGACGAGCCACCGCGAGGACGCGCGTAATGATAACGCCGAATAAACCAAACAAAAGCAGGACGCCGAAAAAACCCCACTCTTCGGCAAAGGCGGCGAATATGAAGTCCGTCTGGTACTCGGGGAGGAACTGGAGCTTGGATTGCGTGCCGTAGCCGATGCCTTTGCCCAGAAGCTGCCCCGAGCCTACGGCCACGGTGGACTGATATGCGTTGTAACCGACGCCCTGAATGTCGGTCAGAGGGTGCAGGAAGGTGAGAACGCGCTGCTTCTGGTACGAGTGCAGACCCCATTGCCACAATGCCCCCGAGAGCAGGGCTGTGATTATGAAGAGCGCTGCAAGATGCCGCCACGATATTCCCGCTACCAGTACCATGCCCAGCCATATCGCGGCGATGATTATCGCACTGCCGAGATCAGGCTGGAAAAAGATTAGTACGAAGAGCGCGAACGCGTACCCGCCCGATACGAGAATGTGTCTGATGTGCTTTATCTCTATGTGCCGCAGCGCGAAGTACTTGGCAAGCACCATTACGAGCAGAAGCTTCGCGGGATCGGACGGCTGTACCGAAAAGAAACCTAGGCTGAAACGGTTCTGCGCTCCTTTCACGATGGGGCTGAAAAAAAATACCAGACTGAGCAGTGTCACGACCAGAACATAAAGGCCGATTACAACGGGCGTGCGGCGCAAAAAAGAGTAGTCCGGAAGGCTCGCTATGAAAAACGCTCCGAGAGCGACGCATATCCAGATGATCTGCCGGTCAAAGAACGCGTTCTCGGCAGAAAAGGAGTGCATCGTCGCGAGCCCCAGGAGCGATATGGAGACCGCGGCGGCGAGCAGGAACCAATCCACGTGCGAGAATGAGCGCGCCTCAAGCGCTGCCGCCTTTTTGAGAGCGGATATCATACCCGCACACCAGTTTTGCCGATATTCACTGCCGCAATCACCGCCGCGAACGAGGAACGCTCGGTGTCGCTGATAATTCCGCTGTATGTGATGTTATTCATACCAAGGCGTCGGCAACACTGGTGTGCGGGCATACGCTATCTCGGAGCTACCTCGGCGGTGGGAGGCAAAAGCGGCGTTATGTCTACGCGCCCTACGCTGGAGGAGAAAGGGGCCGGCCATGTAAAAACTATCTGCTCCGAGCTTCCGGCATTGAGGCGGGAGAGCGTGGTCTGCGAGGCAGCCAGTGCGTTGCCGAACGTGTCGTACACGACGGAAACGAATGCCGGATTGAACAGATCCGCTACCGAACTATTCTCCACCCTTGCAACAAGCCTGGGAGTGGCGCCGGTATCGGACAGGATCTTGTCTCCTATCGCTATCACAGTCGCGTCATTTTGCATCCGCTCCCATAGAAGCGGTGCTGTGAATTCAAAGTATGTACGTGCGACGATACGATTGCCCGTGTCTATCCGCGACTCAAAGATGGGCGTTATGGAGCCCGGCATTATGAAATGCCCCCCTTCACGCTCGGCTATCAGGATGTTGTCGGCATCGTAAAGAGTAAATCGGTACCGGGCGGACGCGACTCCGGCGCCCTTGTTGGGGTTTTGCAGGTACGCTATGGCATTGTATGTGCCGTCGCGAACCTTGAAAGAACGCGTCCACAGGACGGCATACGGCTGAATGTCACGCTCGTCCAAAAGCAGGCACGGACCGCCCTTGTCTACCGACGTCTCCCCTTGGTTCCGTATACCGTCATTGCATGTCGCGGGGATAGAGAAGTACCAGTACAAAAGTGGGCCGCCGATAATGACCGCGAAAAATGCTACCGTGCTTGCGAGATACATCCCTCTGCGCCGTGAGGCCCATGACATGCGTATAGTTTACAGTGAACGGTGAACGGTGAACAGTAGGCGAAGAGCCCGCATCAAAAAGATGCGGGCTCTTCATTATTTACGCTCAAAGGCTGCGTTCTGGCGACTAGCTACTCTCGCCTTTAGACTACCATCGCCTCAAGAGGGCTTAACTTCTGTGTTCGGAATGAGAACAGGTGTAGCCCCTCCGATAAATCACCAGAACGCAGCCTTCGGGCTGCTCTTTGCCTGTACGGCAGACACGAAGAGCGAAGAAAACAACGAACTGAAAACACGTCCCATCCCGTCCGCATACGCGGCACGAGACGGATTCACGCGACTCCCACAGTTCCTTTCGAGAGTTCTGATCGGCGGATTAGTACGCCTCGGCTCAACACTTTGCAGTGCTTCCACCTAGCGCCTATCAACGTGGTCATCTTCCACGAGCCTCAACGATTCCTAATCTTGGAGTTGGCTTCCCGCTTAGATGCTTTCAGCGGTTATCCTATCCCGACATAGCTACGGGGCGATGCACCTGGCGGTACAGCCCCCAGACCAGAGGTCAGTTCATTTCGGTCCTCTCGTACTAGAAACAAATCTCCTCAAGAATCAACGCCTACAGCAGATTAAGACCAACCTGTCTCACGACGGTTTGAACCCAGCTCACGTACCTCTTTAAATGGCGAACAGCCATACCCTTGGGAGCTTCTCCACCCCCAGGATGAGATGAGCCGACATCGAGGTGCCGAACATTGCCGTCGATTTGGACTCTTAGGCAATACCAGCCTGTTATCCCCAGAGTAACTTTTATCCGTTAATCTTCGGCCGCATCTAATGCGGACCGTCGGTTCACTTTGCTCCGCTTTCGCGCCTGCTTG
>JANLHO010000030.1 GCA_024654485.1 Patescibacteria group bacterium
CCCAAACCGATAGCCTCATCAGGCGTGACAATACCGCCCCCACCCGTGACTTTTAGTGTAATCGGCTTACGGCCGCCTATCATTGATTTGGCGAGACTTTCGCAAAGCATCCCCAGGTAATCCAATACAGGCACCAAGGAGCCCTCGCTCGTCGGGTCAAGATTGCTCTGCACTGTTGCGATTGAGAGAATCCGGTCATGCGCGTCTTCAAGATGCGCCCGACTCTCTTCGGATTTTACGCTTCCTGCTTTGAGGAGAATTATGCTCGCGATCAGTTGGAGACTATTCCCGATACGATGGCGCATCTCTTCCAGAAGCGTGTCCTTCTGCAGCATCAGGCTCTCCTTGTCGCGCTCCGTTTTGCGCTGCTCCGTTATATCAGTTATGGAAACAAATATATCTTGCCTCTTATTATTCAATTTTACCGGACGCGCATTCAGAATCATCACGCGCAAGCCCAAACGCTCAAACGTGTGTATGACTTCATATCCCTCAACTTTTGTTTTCTCCGGTATGATTTGCGCAAGGAGAGTGGTAAGGGCTGGAATGTTCCACTCACCACCACCCAATTCTGAGAATTTTTTCCCATAAATTTTATGGTAATTAACTGCAAATTTATCGTAAAAAGCACGATTCCCGACAACGACGCACAGATTCTCATCCAATATAACTATTGGCTCACTAAGGGTATCAACGATTGCCTCTGTCAGCTCTGGGCCTAAACCCTTTGCATGTTTGCTCACAATGTCAACAGTATACCTTTTTTGTACCACGAATGCTAGATGAAGTTTTTGTGAAAAAACGGGGGCCGACCCTCGCATTTGCCACCTCCTCCTACGTCAAAACTACGGCCGGACGGGCATTCCTTTTCAGAATGGACAGGAGTCGGCAAGGCGAAAGAGCGGGATGCGCAATGACCACAAAATCCGATGTATATACTCGTGTATATACATGCACTGGCAACCCCGAACGTCCGGCGGGACCTTTCACGGGTGGGATATAATGCTCCGCATGACGGAGAATGTCTTGGAGGTACGGAATCTACTCAAGAGCTACGGCGCTTTTCGCGCCGTGGACGACGTCTCGTTTTCGGTGCCAAAGGGAAGGGTAGTCGGATTCCTCGGCCCCAACGGGGCCGGCAAGACGACCACGATACACATCCTTCTCGGCATCACAGAGCGAAGCGGCGGAGATATACGCTATTTTGGCGATGATTTCACGACCCACCGGCTGGAATGTCTGCAGCGTATAAATGCCGCCTCGGCGTTCAACACGCTCTTGGGCAGGATAACCGTTCTGGAGAATCTCCTGGTCTTTGCCGACCTGTATGAAGTGCCAAATGCGCGGCAAAAGATAGCCGAGCTACTGGAGAGGTTTGAGATATCGCACACGTCATCTTCGCAATACTGGAATCTTTCGGCAGGCCAGCGGACGCGCATCAATCTTGTGAAATCTCTCCTGAACGATCCGGAGATATTGCTCATGGACGAGCCGACGGCTTCTCTTGACCCCGACATCGCGGACAAGACGCTTTCCATAATAGAAGAGATGAAGCGCGAGCGCGGCTTGAGCATTCTTTTTACCAGCCACAACATGTCGGAGATAACGCGTATATGCGACGAGGTGATATTTCTGGATCGCGGGAGAATCGTCGCGCAAGATACCCCGCGCAATCTCGTGAAGAGGATAACGGCGGCGACGCTTCGCGTCGCTTTTGATTCGGATGCGAAAGAGTCCGTAGAGCCATATCTGCGCGGACAAGGGCAGGAATTCAAATTTGCGGGCACAGACAGCGTGGAGATACTCACGGAAGAGGCCCGCATTCCCGAGCTTCTTTTCGGTATGAGCCACACGGGAAAGAGGATAATTGATATAGAGATAGTAAAACCCACGCTGGAGGACGTCTTTCTCCAGATAGCGCGTACACGCATATGAGGTGGCGGCACATCAGGGGGGTCTTACTGCAGGAGATGTTCGTCACCATTCACTCGCTTGAGGTGGTCGTGGACGTTTTCATATTTCCGCTGGTCAACATATTTATATTCGGCCTCATCTCCGCGTATATCGCCGGCAATGATCAGGTACTAGCCGCGCACTACGTTTTCCTCGGGATGCTGCTATGGCAGGTAATAGCCATCACGGCGTATTCGGTCACGGTGGGGAGTATGTGGAACATCTGGTCGCGAAATATGAGCAACATGTTCATAGCGCCTCTTCAGGTCAGAGAGTACATCTTTGCGCAATTCGCCTCCGGATGCGTAAAGGCACTCATGCTGCTTGTCATGGGGTCTCTCTTTTCCGCATGGCTTTTCAATTTCAATGTCCTTGAGGTGGGCTTGCTCAATCTCGCGCTTGTGTTTCTGGTCTTCGCGCTCTTCGGGTTCGCTCTTGCCCTTGTGATACTTGGCATAATCTTCCGCTTCGGGACGCGGCTCGCGGCTCTCTCGTGGTCTTTGCCGTGGCTCTTCCAGCCACTGGCCGCCGCATTTTTCCCGATAGAGGAGCTTCCAAAAGCCCTGCAGGCGGTGGCTTATGTGCTCCCTCCCAGCTACGCCTTTGAGGCCGCGCGCAACGGACTCGCGTACCACGTAGTGGATTGGCCGCTATTCGCGGCCGGAGTCATCCTTGCGCTCGCATATTGCGTGGCATCAGTCGTCGTATTCAAATTATTCCTGAAAAAATCCAAAGACATCGGACAATTCGCCCGCAACGAGGCGTGATGCGACGCAGACTCACACGAGCCGTTAATCAACCCCACTCAATGGTGGCAGGGGGTTTGTCGGATATGCGGTAGACGACCGCGCCGACCTCGCGCACCTCGTTGGTGATGCGGCGGGATACATGCTCCAGAAATTCGTAGGGCAGCTTGGCGAAGCGGGCGGTGAAGCCGTTGACGCTCCATACTGCCCAAAGAGCGACCACCGCACCCGTTCCCGCGTCGTCTCCCTTGGTGAAAGCGTGCTCCGAGCGCGTCAGTGTCGCGCCGGCCTGCCAGAGAGAGCCGTAGAGATCTGCCGCGCGCAACTCTTCCACATATATTCCGTCTATCTTCCTCGCCACCGACAATCTCTCAGCCGTTACCTCGCCCTCAATGCGGACTACCAGCCCCGGGCCGGGGAAGGGGTGGCGCAGGAGTAGGTCTTCGGGGACTCCGAGCTCGCGGCCGATGCTGCGCGCGGAATCTTTCACCTCCGTTTCAAGCGGGGATACTTCCGGGACGGAAAAGCCGAGCTTCACGTTGTGGTGCACTTTTATCTCCGCTACCCGAGCGCCCGTCTTGTGTCCGTGCCCGCTCTCGCGCACATCGGTGTAGAGCGTGCCTTGTGCTATATAGTCGGCCTTGAACGCCTTTATTTCTTTTTCCAGAACCTCTTTGTAGACTTTCCGAACGGCAAACCGCTTCTCGCGCATATCGGCCTTTCCCTTTAGCGACTTTAGGAATTCCTTCGTAGCATCCACTATTTCTATGTCTATCCATTCGCCAGCCGGCGGATTGCCGAAGTATTTGCGCACGTACTCCTCGTCGTCGGGGCGGTCTGTGCCGCGTATGTAGATGCCCTTGAGCTTCGCCCCGGCGGCCTTGAGGAGGTACGCGACTATTGAAGAATCCGAGCCGCCGGAGAGCGCGATGAGGACCCGTCGGCCTCCAACAAGCTTTTCCAGCTCCGCTATCTTCTCGTTGGCGACGCTTCCGGCGGGGAAGCGCTCCGTGATACCGCATATTTTCACGCAGAAATTCTCGTACATTGCGGAACCCTCCGCGGTGTCGCTCACTTCGGGGTGGAATTGCACGCCGCGAAGGTGCTCATGGCGCGCGGCGGCGACGGGCGCGTTGTCCGTCGTTCCCAGCACCTCAAGAACACTACCTGCCTCTATGGCATCGCCGTGGCTCTCCAAGACCTGCGTCTCCCGCGCGACGCCGTCAAAAAGCTCGTCATCGGCAGTTATGCGGAATGTATGCACGCCGAACTCGCGCTTTTCCTGCGGCACGACTCTTGCTCCGACGTGCGCGGCCCACATCTGGAAGCCCAGGCAGATGCCGAGCGTGGGAATGCCGAGGTCAAATATCTCTGCGTCAAAAGGGGGCGGCTCCGTTCCCACCGATGCCGGTCCGCCGGAGAGGATGATGCCGGATGGGGAGGCCTTGCGCACGTCGTCGGCCTTCACGGATGCCGGATCCGCGACCACGCAAAATACTCCGAGCTTGCCAAGCTGCTGGACGATGAGATGGTCAAACTGGCTTCCCAGCGAGAAAAGCATTATGAATTTCTCCGCGCGCCTCACGCGCATCTCCTCGGCGATACCGGCAAGAGATTCTTTCGTGGCTTTTTTGAAGATGCGAAGCATTTGCCCCACTTTATCACGAAAAATACTCATAAAAAGGCAGGTCTCCATTGTCCACATAGCCCGATATGCTGACGTTTACAGGGTTATAATCAGAGTAATGGAGCGCCCGAAATTTGACAGAAGACAGGTACTGCAGGGGGGCGCGGTCTTGGTCGCGGGAGCGATGCTTCCGGGCGGTAATCCTGCAGAGGCGCAAACGAACCGTGAATCGCGAGAACGCACGGATCGCTTTGAGGAGGAGGGTCTTTATCTGAATATTCATGCGTTTGAGAAGTTCCCCGGCAATGCGCTCG
>JANLHO010000037.1 GCA_024654485.1 Patescibacteria group bacterium
GAATCGCAGGATATGCGGCGCCCACGCGAGCCCCTTGGCGATGGCGTTGATGACGACTGTGATGTTGTAGCCCGAGAGCACGACCATGTGAATGAGAGATACGCGCTGAAAATCCAGCGAGAGCTCACTTCCGATAGAACGCTTGTCTCCCACCGTAATGCCGCTCGCAAGACCCGCTTCCGGCTCCGGAAGTGCGGCGCCCAAGCCGCGTACGTATACGCCTTTTGCACGGATGGCGAGTGCCTTGAAAGGATTGCCGACATTTGACTCCACCCCTTCGGGCACGAATTGGCGCTCTATCTGAGCGAAAGCAAGCTGATACCCTATACCCTGCGCCGCAAGATACTCCGGGTAGCCAAATTGCCGCCCGGCGCCCGTATCAAATGCCTCCGGCAGCCGCAAATCTCCGTATGCAAGTACTCTGTCGCCGTACTCCACATCCACGTGCGCGGGCGCCACAACGAGAACTCCTGCTCCTACGCTCTGCTTATCAAACTTGGTAATGAGCGTTTCCGCATGGATGGCGATGCGTGTACTGGCTTCACGTACATCGGGCTCCTGAGTCACAATACCCGTGATGGTAACGCTATCGCCGACATGCGCCGTGAGTGCCGGATCCCCCGTGAGGACGGCCGCGTCCATGCGCAACACTCCTCCTGCTATCGCCATGAGCGCGAGCGAGGTCAGAAGCGCGCCTTGCGCAGATGCGCGCGAGCTTTCCGGCAGCCACGAGAGCAGCAACACGGCGAGAGCGAGCAGTGCGCAGAAGAGCGCGAATACGGGGCCGATTGTAAAAAGTGAGCGCGCGAATACGCCTACCAGGAACCCGCCGACTATAGCCCAGAGAGCTCGTCCTGCCATCGCTTTAGCGTATCACTTGGGCTTGTCCAGCTTTTCCAGGTGAAGAACCTTGAATACCAGATAAACGATGAAGCAGAGAATGGCGAAATTGATCAGCGCGGAAACGAAAGCGCCGATGCGGAATGCGCCGATGGTATATTCCCCAAGGGTACTCGCGGGTGCCAAGAACAGACCGAGAAAAGGGTTGATGATGTCGTCCATCAGCGCCTGAATGAGTTTCTGCGCGGCGCCGCCTAGTATAAAACCGATGGCGAATCCCGCCACTCCGCGCTCGCGCATGAAATCCAAAAATCCCGAGACCGTACCGCGCGGCACGGCGAATATCGTTCCATCATTCCATCTCCTGCCTTGGCGCTCCGGTGCAATTTCCGATTCATCCACCATGTGTGACAGTATACAAGATAATCTTATTCGCCAGCCGCGGTGTTTGCATCCAATGCCTCGTTCACGAGCGCGTCTGCCTCTTTATTCTCCGAACGCGGTATGTGGGTGAAGCGAATGGAGGAAAAATTCGCGACGATTAGATTGTGTACCTTCATGTACTGCGGCCATAGAGTCTCTTCCTTGACCTGATATTCGCCATTCATCTGCCGGACGATAAGCTCGCTGTCCATCCGTACCTCTACCTCGCGGCCGGAGAGGCCGCGTTTCTTCGCTTCCAGAAGCGCGAGCGCGAGTGCCTCGTATTCGGCCCAATTATTGGTGCGATTGCCCCCTAGAAATTTCTTCAGCTCCGCAACTTTCCTGCCGCCGTCGTGGATGACGACTCCGGCGCCTGCAGGGCCCGGATTGCCCCTAGCGCCGCCGTCGGTATAGATGATTATCATGCTCATAACATTACTACTTTGTTAGGCCCTGCAGAAATCGAATAACTATATCATCGGCCTCATGCCGACGAAACTACATCAGCAATCCTTAGCGCCAACCCTCCGCGAAAAGAATCGCGCTCTATCGTGCCGATAACGTCGGCGGCGAGTCCTTGCGCGGGCGTACTCGTAAAATCATCGGGGGATTTGAAAAAATTGAATGCGCGGCATCTGCTTCCGCTCTCGCGGCACTCCAGAGACACTTCCACATGCTCGCTTTGCTTCCCGAAACGACGTACGCCGGTAACCACAACACCGCCGATGTGGAAAACCGGCTTAGGATTACCTATCCCAAAGGGCGACAGGCGAGATATGTCTGCGAACAATTCGCGCGACACATCGGAAAGCGATATGCGGACATCCGCCTCGGCCGCACTTTTTTGCGATGCATCCGATTCGGTCACCGGAATGCGCGCCAGCGCGTCGCGCAGCATCTCCGGCAGTGTGTGCACGCGCTCGTGCGAAACGGAAAACCCGCCGCTTCTCTCGTGCCCGCCACACTCCTCAAAGACATCCCCCGCCTCTGAAAAAAGCTCCGTGAGCGAAACGCTGTCGTCGGCACGACACGAGCCTTTTAGAGCTCCCGTCGCATCTCTGCCCCAGAGGCATACGGCTCCCCGCCTCCCTGCAACTATGGAATTCGCCGCAAGGCCCAAAAGCGCAGGCTTCCAATCCGGATTTCCGACGACTACTATGCGGTCGTCGTCGGAGAAACGCGCAGCCACATGCGTCCGCGCCTGACGCACGACGCTCGCGACCAATCCTTTGCGGGAGGCATTTAGCCGCTCAAGCTTACCCACTATCTCGTGGGCCTGCTGCGCGTCTTTTGTAGTGAGGAGATGGAGCGCGAGGTCCGGCTCGTCCATGCGCGAGGCCGCATTGATGCGCGGCGCTATCAAAAATCCTATGTCGTCCTCCGTTATCTCCTCCTTGCGCAGGCGTACTTTCGCGCAAAGAGCATTTATGCCCGGACGAGGAGATTTACGCAGTACTTTCAGACCGTAGTGAGTAAGAGCCCTGTTCTCGCCGGTCAAGGGAACCATGTCGGCGACCGTCGCTATCGCAACCATATCCAGAAGCCACTTCTCCCATCCTTCCGTAACATCACAAAAAGACGCTATGCCTTGCCGCCTCCCCTCTGCAAGCAGGGCCTGCGCGAGTTTGAAAGCCACGGCCGCTCCGCACAGAGACGGATAAGGGTACGGCGGAAGTTTCGGATTCAGCACCGCGACGGCATCGGGCAGCTTATCCCTGCCGTCCGGCGGTATCTCGTGATGGTCGGTAATGATGACATCCACACCGATGTCCTTGGCGAAGGAGACCGCCTCGTGCGCATTGGTCCCCACGTCCACCGTGATTATGAGAGAAACGCCGCGTGCTGCGAGCGCACGTATCGCTTCAATGTGAAATCCGTAGCCTTCGCGGTCGCGGTGCGGCAGATAAACCTCAAAATTATCGTGTCCGATCTTCCCGAACAGGTCCGAGAGGAGTGCGGCTCCGGGTATGCCATCGCAATCAAAGTCCGCGTACACGGCTATACGCTCTCCCGCGCGTATGGCGGCGAGTAGTCGCGCGAGAGCCCTGTCCATCCCCTGCAGCAGGAAGGGATCGTGCGTGTCGCGCTCGTAATCCGGCTCCAAAAAAGCGGCCATGTGCTCTTCCGAGAGTACGCCGCGCTTCACGAGAAGCGAGCGAACGAGCTCGGAAATGCCAGCAACCGACTCTCCGGTGTAAACCTTCACGCTCACAATGGTAGCATGGCGCGTCTCTAGGCTTCTCATGGCCATCCCAATACTTAGGCATTTGCCTAAGTATTGGGATACGATTCGCGCTCCCGATATTCGCGCCAACGAGAATCGCCGGATGTCATATCCGGCGATTCTGAATTATTCCATGGTGCGACACCCTATATCTCCTGCCACTGCGGTATCACGTCTACGCGCACGCTGCTTGAGGGAGAGGAGCCGTCCTCGGCAGTGCAGGAGAGAGTGAAGAGCGTTGACGCCACTATCGGGGAGGAGGTCTCCGAGCCGCTTACTCCGCTCCAGCTGTTACCGTTGTCGCCCAAGACCGTGCAGATGTCGGTGTTGGTGGAGCTCCATGTAATGATGGTGGTGTCGCCCTGTGGTAGGAGGGGCGGACGCGCTTCAATGCTCAGGGTGGGTGGCGGAGGCGGGGGTGGGGGCGTGTAAGTGCACGTGCTCGTGATGGGAGAGAATCCCGAAACCCTGCCCGTCGCGTCCTCGGTGCGCGCGTTGACCGCTTTCACTCCGGAGCTTGAGTAGCTGTGACTCACTGACATCGGCGTGCCCGATGGCACGTATCCCGATGCAGGCGCGTATTGGTCAAAAGCGCCGTTGTTGTCCCAGTCTATGGCATAACGGATCGGGTCGTTGTTGGCGTCGGCTGCATACATTGACAGTGAGAATATCAGTCCGTTGCACTGCGCCGCCAGAGACGGCTTATCGGGCGGCAGAGGCTGCGGATCGGGCCGGGCTTGTTCCTGCGGCTGGGATTGATCAACTTCTCTTTCACTACCCCCTCCGCTTCCTCCTCCACCACCTCCTGAGTCGCCGCCTTGAGGCTGAGACCTTGGGGGAGTAGGCGGCTGCGGTTGTCTTTTTTCCACCTGCGGTATCGGCTCGCATTGTCCGGCGCCGCGGTTGCAGTTGCCGGATACGCACTGATTGTCAGCGGAACATGACTCGCCCCCTCTTCTCTGCGGCTGGCTCTGCTGTTCTCCTTCGTGTGCGGGTATCACTGCCGGCCGGCAAATAGGGATATTACAACCACCCTCCCCGTGCCGCCTGCTCTCTGCATCGCAAACATCCCACTCTTCTTGTGTGATGCACCGCGGGACACCTCTTCCGCCGATCCCTTCGCCGCCACCGGAGTTGCCGGTACCGCTGTCGTCGCCCACGCCGAATCCGGAGGAGTCGACGCTGTCGTTACCGCAAGCCCCGCGCGCCTCTGCAACACCAACTCCAAACATCGGCGCCTGCGCTAAGATAGCTGCCCCGGCGATAATCCCGAACGCAATAATGGCTGTCGCTATAATATGTGCCTTATTGTCGTGTGTTGTAGACATAATGTTGTATGTTATCGCCAATCAGTAACAAACATATACTCTTGTTCAAAAGCGTCTAAACTCACCTCAAGCGGATATCGCTCACGCGTGTCTAAACGATAAAACTCCAAGCGCGGGTTGGGAGCGGTTGCTATTGCGTCGGCATCCACCGCCTGCACAGCTATGAATTCTTCGTCTGGCGAGAATACGCTCCAGAAGCCGGCAACGGAGATGGTGTAGGGTTCCCATACGAGTACATCATCGGCATTCCAATCAATAACTTCAAAAATATAGAGCATTTCGTTGTCAAAGTCGGTCCAAGCGATATAGCGCCCCGTCGGTGAGACGGAGAGCTTCGTGTTTGAGGTGATGGCCCCGCTTTCAAGACGAAGGAGGGGCGCTTCTTCGCTGGCGGCAAGGTCATAATAGTAGATGCCGTCGTTCTTGAGGAAGACGAAGCGGTTTTCGTCTACCCACTTCGGGTACGTGCCGTTTACTACATCCGTTAATGCGTTGCTTTCATCAATTAGGTGAATGGTCCAGTCGTTCACGCGGGTGATGACGGAGTTGTCTGCGGATGCCTCGCTGAGCGATGAAAAGAGAATGGCGCCGGTATTGGAAATGGAAGGGACATGCTTTGCGTAAGCGGCAAAGTCGCTCACCGGCTCGGCACGCACAATGGCAAGCGTGTTCGGGTCGGCGACTGCGCGATACATGAAAGCGTTGAATGTATCGTCTGTATCGGTTGGCGCAACGTCTCCACCAAAGAATGTCACGAGCCGATTATTATTTGAAAACGCATGCTGCTCCGAGTACGCAGGTCCTCCCTCCACAAAAGAAAGGTCTCCGGAGTCTACGTCATACACATACCCTTCTGTGAATGTGGGATTCTTCACGAGTGCATCGTCTTTCGGATAGAGCGTCAGGAACATCTTGCCTGTGGGGGTGGGAGCTTTTGCCGCTCTCTGGAGCGGGTTGAAGAGTCCGTGCGAGTAGAGGTACACCGCGCCGGCAATGACGAGCACGCCGGTTAGCATCAGTACCACAGGATGGTCCCACCAACGCTTTGGCTCCTGCATTGGAGAGGCTGCCTCCACCGGATTTTGCACCGGATTCATGTCGTCCATATCTACAAGCGTAGCATGACCGAGTGATGAGGTATCAAGCATATTTGGACAAGCAGTGGATAACATCCGGCATTGTACGTCGTACTAATAATTACGATATACTTCACCCATGCCCGAGTGCCTTTTCTGCAAGATAGTGAGCGGCGAGGTACCGTCGTTTAAAGTGTACGAGGACGAGAGCGTGCTCGCATTTCTTGATATACGTCCGGTCAACGCCGGCCACACGCTAGTAGTGCCAAAAAAGCACGCCGTGAATATATTTGATATCTCGCCCGAAGATTGGGCGGATGTCGCCGAGGCCGTGAGAGTACTATCCATCTCAATAGAGGAGGCGGTGGGGGCCGACGGCGTCAACATAGCGATGAACAATCGCGAGCATGCCGGACAAGTGATATACCACGCGCACGTCCACGTGATACCGCGCTTCAAGGGCGACGGCCTCAAGCTCATGCCCCAGCGCGATTATGAGGAGAGAGAGGCCGAAGCCACAGCAAAGAAGATACGCGCTGCAATCAGCTCTGCTGATTGAGCGCCTCAATGCCCGGCAGAGTTCCTTTCAGGAGATACTCCAGCATCGCGCCACCGCCCGTGGAGAGAAACCCGAGATTATCCTGCGGGACACCGCTTGCTTCTACGGCTGCGATGGTGTCCCCTCCCCCTATGACCTTCTTCGCGTCGCTCTTTTCCAGCAATTCCGCTATCGCTTGCGTGTAGTGCGTATAACCTTTCTCGTACATGCCGGTGGGGCCGCTCCATAAGAACGACTTCGCTTCTTCTATATAAGGTGCTATGGCTGCGACTGAGTCCGGCCCTATATCCACTATCTTTTCGTCCGGCGCGACCGCATCGGGTTTTTTTACGCGCGCTTGTCCGTCCGGCGTCTCCACCGTCACGTCCACGGGAGTGATGAGATGCGGATTTTCAAGTACGTCTTTTTGCGGAATCTCTTTTGAGATCAGGGACACGCCGACCGGAAGCCCGCGCGCGGCGAATATGTCGTTGGCCAGTGCTCCCACGATAAAAAGGTGGTCGTATGCGGCAAGAAGCGACCTTATGAGCGGAGCCTTCGTTTCAAATTTGGCTCCGCCGAGCATTGCAAAAGATGGCGACTCCGGCTCTCTGGCCTGCGAGAGATGCTCCACCTCGTCGCGCATGAGGAAGCCCGCATAGTGCGGCAGAAATTTCGCCATGCCGGCGGTTGAAGCGTAGTTTCGATGCGCATCGATAAAACCGTCATTCACGTAGATGTCCGCCGTACTCGCGAGCAGTTTCGCGAATTCAGGATCGTTGGCTTGCTCACCGGGATCGCGTCGCGTGTTCTCAAGGATAAGACACTCGCCGTCTCCTAGCATGGCGGCCTGCTTCGGAGCTTCGGAGAATGGCGTACCAAAGAAATACATTCTTATATCCGGTGCAAATTTCTGGAGCGCTTCAGCAACCGGACGCATGGATTCGCCCTTGCGCCCAAAGTATCCGGCGACGATGACCTTCGCGCCGTTTTTTACCAGATATTCTAGCGTAGAGAACCCCCGCTTAAGCCGGAATATGTCGGCAATGGTCCCATCTTCATTTACGGGTAAGTTGAGCGCGGTGCGAAGAAAAACGCGCTTACCCCGCAACTCCTCGCGCGGTATCTCATCAACACACTTCATATATTTCCGGCTTCCCGCAGAAGCGCGGCGAATCGCTGTGCGTCAATACTCACGTGCCCCACCAAGAGTCCGGTGACATCGCCATAGGAGAGCATCGCACCGGCATTTTCCTCTGTAGCCGCACCGCCGTATATGACCGAGAGCGACATAGCCGACTCGCCATGGGTGGCGACCAGCGTCTTGCGGATGAAGATGGCCATTTCATGCATTGCGCGTGGCGGCATCGTCTCTTCTTTCCCTATCGCCCATATCGGCTCGTACGCAACGACTACGCGCGTCGCCTCTCCGGAGGCCACGTCGGCAAAGGCCGCCTGCAATTGACGGCGCACCACATCAAAATGCTCGCCCGAGGCACCCCTTTCCCTCTCGCCTACGCAAATTATCGGCGTCAACTTCGCGTCCAGTACCGCGCGGGTTTTCCTGCGGACATCCGCGTCGCTCTCGCCGGATGCACGTCGCTCCGAATGGCCCACGATAATGTATTTCGCGCGCGCATCCTTGATCTGTGCCGCGGAAAGCTCGCCCGTGTGCGCACCGCCTTCGTCGGCAGATACGTCCTGAGCCGCAAAAGCGACTCGCTTACCCTTGTATGCGCCGCTTAGCCCGCGCAAAAAGATAGCGGGAGGCGCCACAACGACAGAAATGCCGCGCACCTTTTCCGCCGCGCGTTTCGTCGCGTCAAATAATTTCTTAGCCTCCCGAAACGTGGCCGGGTTCATTTTCCAATTCGCAACGACTAGGGGTTTCTTTTTCATATGAGCACCAAAAAGTGAATTTCCAATGACCGGATTGTATCACTGTTCTTTCCAGACGATAAAACCGTAGTCTATGGACGCCGGAGGCGTGAAGGGCGGCGGGTCAGTGGACTGCAGTTGGTCGTACGCATCAATACGATTCTGGAAGCCCGATGTGGTGTTGCCCGAACTATCCACCCACGCGGTACCGGTGCGCAAGTTTGATACGATACTGCCTTCCGTCGTAAGCTCGGAGCGCAGGACGTACGATGACCACGTGGAGCCGACGCAGTACCAGGGACAATAATTGTTTGTGTAAAAATTTCGCCCGTACAGACCGCCCTGCGCGACGAATATGCCGTGTATCTCCATGTTATCGGGCACATTGAGGCCGATATGTATGCTGTCTTCCGAAATGACCGTAAGGCCCGAGGTGCCATCCTGCGTGGCGTACGTTATGTTGCCGGGGATATATACCGATGTGGGCACGGTGGAGGCGACCGGATCGTCGGGTGTCGCCACCACGACCGCCACCTTCCCGCTTATGACGCCCTCTATCCATGCGCGGTCCTCCACAAAAATGAGGCTGCATGAGGACGGGACGCTGTAGGTACCGAGCGTCGTTTCGGTCTCTATGATGCTCGGCTCCGCGCTCGTCCATCCTGTGAACGTGCTGCCCGAATATCGGGAAAGGTCGTTGGTGTCGGATGAGTAGCTTGGTATGGAGTCCGTAGCGCTAACACGCTTCACCGTCACCGTCCCGTCGCCGTTGAAGATGAGATGATACCCGCGCTGACTTTGTGAGCCGCTTGCCGGAGCAAAGTACAGGCCGCCATCGTAGAGCGCGTGGTCCCTAAGAGTGGAGAGGCTCGCGCTGATGCCGCCGAAATCTATGGAAGCGGCCGGATAATCCCAGAGTGCGTATCCGCTTCCGTCTCCCACGACACCAGGCGCCTCCGGCTGGGCGGGATCGCAACCATACGAAGATGTGCAGTTCCAAGTGGATACCGCGCTCAATACGTCGGAATTGTTGGTGCCATTCATCCTTATGCCTCCGTTGGAAAAATAAGGTCCGGTGATGTTGCGGTCCGAGCCGGCAAGCACGTTGCTATTTAGTAGATAAGAGTATGATGCGACCGATTTCTGCATGTAGCGGGCAAGTAATGTGCGCTTAAAACCGGGATTTAGATCGGCCGTGCCCACCGACGTAATATCTATGGATTGTATTACGCCGCACTGCGAATTGCCCGCAATGGAGATGGAGGCCGAGCCGACCTGTCCGCCCTCCGGATCGTTGACCGTATAAGTGTACGGACCGGGCTGCCCGGTGCCATTGGTGAGATCGCCCGGATTGTGCGCCAGAAACCATTTGTAATACTCAAGACCTGCTTCCGATATGGCAAGAGCCTGCTCTCGGCCATAAAGCGCGCGACCGTAGTGCGCCTCCTCAAATGCATAGCTCGTTATCATCCCCAGAATGAGCATGAAGATGCCCATAAAGGCGAGCACGAGAAGGGTCGTCACCCCCCGCGAAGCCTGCGGCTTCGCGGGGGAGTGAACAGCGAACAGCGAACAGCGAACAGTTGGATTTGAATTTTGCAAGTACTCCTGGATTTTTTTCATACTGTTTTCTGTTCACTTTCCTATAAGATTTCTCATGGCTGCCGATGAGCGAAGTGTCAGGAAGGAGGGTGAGCGAAGAGGGTTGACGTCCACAACGAGGCTGATGGTCACGAATCGCACATCTGCGATACGTGAGAAGTCGGTTACCTCCTGCCCCTCCTCATCAAAGTACGTGAAAAGAATTACACTGTGATCGTCGTTGTGCACGTACTCAGCGATGCTGGACGTCGTCTCGGGATCCGTATAGCTTGGCGGATCACCGGTCGGATCCACTATGCCCTCAAAGAGAGTGGTGCCTGAGATATACAAATGCACCTTCTCTATCTGCGTATCAGTGTCTACATCGGCATAGAAAACGAAGTCGTCCGGCGCGATGGAGAGCACGGGATACGCTCCGTTGGATGCGTAAGACGCTTCTCGGATGATCCGCACCACTCTGTTTATACCCTGCTGGGCGGAGGCGGTCGCGGCCGCCTCATCTATCGCATAATCGCTCGTGCGATAAAAATATAATACCGACGATGTCAGGGCGAACATCGCCGTGATAAAAATAGATATCCAGACAAGCGCTTCTATCAGGGTCATTCCCCGCGAAGCCAAAGGCTTCGCGGGGCAGTGAACAGTGAACAGTGCACAGCGAACAGTAGTGGCTGTATTCCTACGGTCTCTGTTCTCTGGTATCTGGTCTCTCATACTAGTTTAGGGTTACCGAAAGTCCGGATGTGCCGCCGACCGAGACCGAGCTTGATGTATACGGCGTGTACCCTGCGGCCGATACCGAGATGGAGTAAGAGTCGGATGATGTAAGCCCCGAGAAGAACGCCTGCCCGCAAGAATCCGATGCAGTTGTCGTGTCGTATCCGGTCTTATACAGGCGTACGGTAGCCCCCGGCAGGGGCGTGCCGTCGGGCTCATGCACATCAACGAGGAGAGAGTTGACGGTGTGCGCTGCGAGATGTATGTCGGTGATTACCGATCCCCCCGGCGCGAGGGCTTCCGGCTGCGGAGCGCACGACGACGCAATGTCGTAACCTGTGGATGCGCCGTTGATGCCGATAGAGTATGTATCCCACTCCAGACCCGTTATATCTACCGATGCGCCAGCTCCGGTGTTGAAGGTCTGCGAGTATTTGTATACCGCGCCGTCCACAGTGCTGCCGATGGTTTTGCTTCCCTGAAGGGTGAAGTCCATATTCGGTATCGGTAGCGGTCCGTAAAAGTACTGGACGTCCCAAGAGTCTATGGAGGGTAGGCCCGCGCCGGATGAGGACATCTCGGCATCCAGACGAATTGCGGAGTAGGTCGTCGTTGAGAGGCCGGAGAGATCTATCGGCGGTGTCGTGAATCCCGTGCTGTTGCCGGGAAGGTTTGCATCCTGTATCAGGGTTCCGTCCGCATCCGCAATGCGATATGTGATAAGCGTATCGGGAGGCACCGAGGCGGACCAGCTCGCCTCTCCCCATGAGGCGAGCCCTATGGGCGCGATTGCGACCGACTGCACTTCGCCGGCACTCTGCCCCGCATCCAGCGAGACCTCGCTGCCCGCGACCGAGGCATTTGTGGACGTCGCTATCTTGGAATAACCGTCAAACGGATCCTCCCAAGCGCCCGAGAGTATTTGCGTCCACGTTCTTACGGACTTGGCGCCCAAGATATCTATCGCGAAAGTCCCCACGGTCGTCTGCCCGTCGGAGACAGTGAGGTTGCCGGGATTGGGATCAGTGTTCTCCGCGCTGACGCTGTAAGTCTGCGCGGTAGAGTAGCCCGGCTTTGAGACAACGATGGAATACCCGGAGCCTGCCGGCGCGCCGATCAAGTATGCATATCCCAAAACATTGGTGAATGTCGTCAGGTCTACCGCGGGTGAAACGGATGCATTGACGATATTTACTGTCGCGCCGGCGAGAGGGGCCGAAGCAGAATCCACTGCCGCAATCGCAAGAGTCCCGCACGGCGGCGTGCATGCTATCTCCATGCCGTTGGGCGGATCTACGCGCGTGGTAAGCGCGATGGTGCGCGTCCCGGAGCGCGAGGTCCAAGAGACCTCCACTTTGACCGCCTTGTAGTCGGCCGGATTGCTGTTCGTATCTGCGGCATCCAGTCCGTCGGCAGGGTCGTCGGCATACAATATAAGGGTGCGCCGCGTATACGGAATGTTGTTGAGAGTTACGGTCTCCGTCTGCGCTATATCTCCTGCCGGAATACCTCCCGATGTGCCGATAGAAGCGTACGAGAGCGCGCGTATGTACTCCATGCGCTCGTTCGCCAGCGCTATGGCCCCGCCGCGCGCCTTGTCGTTGGTAATCACGTCAAGCGAGAGCTGAAATGCCGCGGCAATACCCATGAAAACCACCAGCATGAGCGCGGTACCCACTACCGTGTCAATCAGAGTCATCCCGCGCCGCCTACTGGCGGCGCGGTAGCGAACAGTGAACAGTGAATAGTGAACAGGAAACTCCGCTCCATCCTTCGCTGTGTACATATCACATTTATCGTTCACTGTTTTCTGGTTTCTGGTCACTATCCTATGGCGCTTGATAGCGAGTAGATGGGGGTGATCATGGATATCGCGAAGAAGCCGACGACTGCACCGATGAATATCATTAGGAACGGCTCCACTATGGTGGACATGTCCTTTGTCTTGCGGTCCACCTCTTCCTCATAATAGAGCGCGAGCCGCTTCAGCATCTCGGCGATTTGCCCCGTCTCCTCGCCGACGGCCATCATCTCCCCCACGAAAGCCGGATAGAGGTCCTCGCGGCGAACGAAAGAGGCCGAGAGAGGTTCTCCGCTTCCCACGCCGCGCGCAGAATCCTTGATGACCTCCCGAAAATACGAATTTTGCACGACCTCTCCGACTATCTCCAGCGCGGTCAAGACGTCTACTCCGGCGGACAAGAGCGATGCCATCGTGCGCGACATGCGCGCGGCATTGACCTCGCGGACTATGCTGCCGATAAGCGGTATGTGCAGAAAGACGAAATCAAATCCCCGACGTCCCTGCTTGGTGTGCGCGATGAAGTACACGGACGCAACGGCGCCGATAATAATGCCGAGCGCAAGTATGGTGTTGTCCACAAGGAAGTTGCTCAAGCCGATGACGAACTGGGTTGAAGGCGGAAGCTCCGCCCCCGCCTCCGCGAAGGTCTGCGCCAGAGTCGGCACGACCTGTGTCATCATCAAAAAGCCGAGGCCGACGACCGCTATCATGATGATGCTCGGATATATCATCGCCCCCCGTATCTTCTTCTTGAGCGAGTACATGCGCTCCATCTGGTCGGAGACCACCTTGAGCGAAGCGGGTAGGTCGCCGCCCTCTTCGCCTGCGCGTATCATCGCTACGAAAAGACGCGAAAATACGTGCGGGAATTTGGCGAAGGCCGCGTGCAGCGTGTCGCCACGACGTATATCGCTCTCTATGGAGGAAACTATGCCGGACATTTTCGCGTTTTTCGTCTGTCTTTCTATCACCGCCAGAGCGCGCGCCAGCGGCAGCCCCGCCTCCAGCATCGCGCCCAGATTGCGCGCGAAAAGTATCTTCTCGTACTCGGTAACTCGCGATAGAAAACTGTTCCAATACTTTAGATCAAGCCAGTTGCTCTTGGCCTCCTCCACGGAGATTATCTTGCCGCCCTCCTGCCGCACTATGTTGTACAGCGCGAACCTGTCGGGCGCGTCCGCAACCCCATTGTATATTTCCCCGCCTACCTTTTCGGCGGTGTAAGTGAAACGAGCCATCGCGTTTCAGTATAACGCGCGCGACGCGCGTGCTGGCCTCTTTTCCACTTGCACTCGTTCTACTCAGTGACGACGCGAAGCACCTCTTCAATCGTCGTAATGCCGTGTACCGCTTTAAAAACTCCATCTTCGCTCATCGTGAGCATCCCCTCCGAACGCGCCTGTTTCTCTATATCGTCGCCGGTAGCGCCTTTCATGATGAGCTCCTTTATAGTGCTCGTAACGGGCAGCGCTTCATGGATACCTACTCGTCCGGAATAACCGGCTGCGTGCTCTCCTCCCTTCGGGCGATAAAACGGTACGGTCTTCCACGTCGCGTCTTTGGGAACGGCCTTTTCCTCTTTTAACGCGCGCAGCACATTGCCCGCATCCACGATGCGCTCAAGCTGCTGCTGCTCTTCGCGCGAGAGCTCGTACTTCTCTTTGTCGGCCGTAAGGCATCGCACAAGACGCTGGCCGATGATGACGCGCAGCGTGGAAACCAAAAGGAAAGGCTCCACTCCCATGTCCAAGAGCCTCGCCACGGCTCCGGCAGCGGAGTTGGTGTGCAGGGTGGAGAGGACGAGATGCCCGGTGAGCGCGGCGTTGACTGCGAGCGAGGCCGTTTCCTTGTCGCGTATCTCGCCGACCATGATGATGTCGGGATCCTGGCGCACGAGGGAACGCAGGCCGTTGGCGAATGTAAAACCTATCTCCGGGCGGACCTGCGTCTGATTGATGCGTCGCATCTGGTACTCTATCGGGTCCTCTATCGTGGAAATATTTACATCGGGCGTGTTGATGATATCAAGGAGCGTGTAGAGAGTGGTGGATTTGCCGGAGCCGGTGGGTCCGCACGCGAGTATCATGCCCGTCGTCTTGCGCACGGCACCATGCATGCGCTCCAGCGCCGCGCCGTGGAATCCTATACTCTCCAGCGTGAATCCGGAGATGGAATCGCGCAGAAGGCGCATTACTATCTTCTCCCCGTAATAGGTGGGCAGTATGGAAACGCGGATGGAAAGTTTCTCTCCTGAAGACTCCGCGCCGAAGCGGCCGTCTTGCGGAAGGCGATGCTCGTCCAGCCGCATGTTGGCCAGAACCTTTATGCGCGCCGTGATGGCCGGTGCCGCGTGCTTGGGGAGCTCCATCGCGTCGTGCAGTATGCCGTCTATGCGGTAGCGTATCAGGAGAGTCTCCTCCTCCGGCTCAATATGGATGTCGGAGGCGCCCTGCGCGTTGGCGTGCCGCAGAAGTGTGTCTACGAGGCGCACCGCCGGCACCCCCTCCGCCATTTGCTTCAAGTCCTCCGCTCGCTCTTCGCCTTCTTTGACCGCCACCCCATTCTTGCCGGAACCAACGCGAAGGGCTTCCGTCTCACGCGCTATAACTTCGCCAAGATTGTCTTTCAGACCCTGCTGATACTGCTTCAGGGCCGATTTGATGGAGGCGGAGTCGGTCAGCCGCGGCTGTATCTTCAGGTGCGTCTTTTTCTTGATGAAGTCTATCGCCGCGAGGTCGTCGGTATCCAGCATGGCTACCTCAAGCTCATTGCCCTTGTGTGAGTAAGCGATTATGTTGTTGCGTCGCGCGATGGGTTCCGGGACGAGGGAGAGCGTATCGTAAGGAATTGTGGTACCGAGGAGAGATACGAAAGGAATACCCAGAATATATGCGTATGTGCGGCGCAGCTCGTCCTCGCCCAGAAGACTGTGTGCCGTGAGCATCTCCCCTATCGGGCGTCCTTCCGTCTTTGCCTCTTTTTCCACGGATTCAAAATCCTTCAGCGAGACCAGACCCGCGTCCGCGAGGAATGATTTCAAGTGTGCGTCGGAGATGTACATGTTAGAGATTCTTAACGAGTTGTAACGAGTTTAGAAGCTCTTGCACCCTGTTAAATCCCGCCAAGGGCGGGACGCCGCGAAGCGGCGATTTAACGGGGTTAAGCATCCGTAATTCACTTTGCTCATAACGGCTTTTAAATTGTACCACCAAAGCGCGCGAGGCGTATAATGGCGCGATCGCGTATGGAAGGGATTCTCTCACTCGGAAAACAGACTTTTTTATCACTCGGCCTGCGCAACTATCGGCTTTATTTTATCGGTCAGGCGTTCTCCGTTTCGGGCAACTGGATGCAGACGGTCGCGCTCGGCTGGCTCGTGCTCCAGATGACCGGCTCCGGTACTCTCTTGGGTGTTCTGCTTGCTTTCCGATTCACACCTATGCTCTTTTTGGGGCCCTTTGGCGGCGCCATCGTGGACAGGTTTGAGAAGCGCTCGCTCTTGTACGTGACGCAGTCGCTCCGCGGTTTATTCGCGCTCGTATTGAGCGTCCTCGTTTTCACCGGCATGACACAGCTGTGGATGCTGTATCTGCTCGCGCTTCTCACTGGCGCGGTAAATGCCATAGACAATCCGGCGCGGCAGACTTTCGTGCACGAAATGGTGGGGCGCGAACACCTGCGCAACGCCGTTACTCTGAATTCCACCCAGTCCAACCTGGCGCGCGTCGTGGGGCCGGCGATAGCCGGCGTCGTCATCGCGACGGTAGGCATCGCAGCGTGCTTTCTGCTCAACGCTCTGTCTTTCCTCGCGGTGCTCGTCATGCTCTCCCTGATGCGCACCGATGAGCTGCACCACGAGCACCGCGACGCGCGCGTACCGCGCGGATGGCTCGCGGTCTTGCCGTACCTCAAGACGATGCCGATGCTGCGCAGCATCCTGATCGCCATGGCCGTCATCGGGACGCTAGCGTACGAGTTTCAGGTCTCCTTGCCGCTTATCGCGCAAGGAACCTTCATGGGCAATGCTGCCGACTACGCGGCGCTCCTCGCGGCCATGGGTGCGGGCTCGGTGGCCGGAGGGCTTTTTTCCGCGAGTCGCCGCGCAGTGGCCGCCAACGAATTTGTGCTGTGGGCGCTCCTCTTCGGCGTAAGCCTCAGCGCGACGGCCGTCATGCCCACACTGGGGCTCGCGACGATAGGCATGATATTCGTAGGGTTCTTCTCCATCTGCATGACCTCAACCGCCAACACCATCCTCCAGCTGGAAAGCTCCGCAGACATGCGAGGGCGGGTCATGTCGCTGTGGTCCATGGCGATATTCGGCTCAACCCTCATAGGCGGGCCTCTCATCGGTTTCATCGGCGAATTCCTCGGCCCCAGATGGGCTCTCGGCGTGGGCGGCGCGGCGGCCGTACTCGCCGCCCTATTCGCGGGCTATTCGCTGCTCGGACGCGAGCGCATCTTCGCCATTCCAAGATGGCTTGACATACGCCGACTGGAGACCAACACCGGCAACACGAAGTTGTAGCGGTGTACCTCCATACCCACATAATGTACGACCGCATCGGATACGGGTATGACGTGTAATTGACCGGGAAAATTGCGCGCATTGACTTTTTTGAGCGCCCGATTATACTGCCCGAACAACTGAATAGTCGTGTGTTCAGTCGGCCTAAGGCCGACATTTTTAATGGCTTTACTAAACGCTATACGCTAATCGCTAAAACTATCCTTATGGCACTTTTTGACCTCAAATCCTTGAACGCCGCTTTTGACGAGCTCCAAGAGGAGCGCGGCATCTCGCGCGAAAGCGTCGTGGAGGCGCTCGCGACGGCGCTCGCGGCCGCATACCGGCGCGAATACGGCAAGCGCGGGCAGATAATACGCGCGTCGTTCAACCCCGAGACGGGCGACATTGAATTCCGGCAGGCTAAGATAGTCGTGGACGACACTCTCGTGCGCCAAGAAGGAGAGGAGCCGACCGGAGAAGACGACCATCGCTCGCGCTTCAATCCCGAGCAGCACATCATGATAGAGGACGCGCGACGCATCAAGCGCGACGCCGAGCTGGACGAGGAGATAGCGTTCCCGCTGGAGGCGCGCGAGGATTTCGGACGCATCGCGGCACAGGCCGCGAAGCAAGTCATCATGCAGAAGGTGCGCGAAGCCGAGCGCGCAAGCATAATCACCGAATACGGCGAGCGCGAGGGCGACATCGTCACAGGCCACGTGCAGCGTTTTGAGCGCGGCAATCTTTTCGTGGACCTCGGCCGCGCGACTGCCATCCTACCCTACGACGAGCAGATACCCGGAGAGCGCTACCGGCAGGGCGAGCGCGTCCGCGCGCTTCTTTTGCGCGTAGACGAGGGCGTACGAGGCACCTTCATCCGACTTTCCCGCTCACACCCGCGATTCCTGACCAAGCTTTTTGAGGCGGAAGTGCCGGAAATGGCCAATGGCATCGTGGAAGTGAAGGGAATAGTGCGCGAGCCGGGCAGCCGCGCCAAGATAGCCGTCTTCTCCAACGATGAGCATGTGGATCCGGTGGGCGCACTCGTCGGGCAGCGCGGCGTGCGCGTCGCGGTAGTCACATCCGAGCTTGGCGGCGAGAAGATAGACGTCGTGGAGTGGAGCGAGGACCCGAACGAATTCGTGAAAGAGGCGCTGAAACCCGCGCAAGTGCTAGGCCTGGAGTTGAACGAGGAAGACAACCGTGCGACGGTCATGGTCGCCGAAGACCAGCAATCGCTCGCCATCGGCCGAGGCGGCCAGAATGTCCGCCTCGCCGCGCGTCTTACCGGCTGGAAGATAGACATACGCTCAATGGCCGGCGAGCAGATAGCGACCGAGGAGGGCGCGGTACCGCAGGAGGTCCAGCCCACGGGCGTGGAGGACATTTCCGAAAAAGAAAGCGCTTTTGAGGAGACGAAAGCGGAAACGGGAGCCGACGAGCCGGACCCGAAGGCCGAGAGCGCCGAGCCGCAGATGCAGGATCGCGATATAGAAGATGAAAAAGTGGAGGAGGAGCAGGAAGAGCCTGTAGACAAGGAAAAAGACGCGGAGTAGCCCGCGCGAAAGTATCGTCTTAAAAGTTCTCGCGGGACGCGCCTCAATGGGCGCGTCCCGCTATTGCATCATCTTCATCTTCGGAACTTGGCCCGCTGTCTTTGCGCGATTTGCCAGCATACGTAGCAAATCACGAGGATCACGAAGAGCAACAGGTACACCAGCGCTCCCACAATCACCGCTGCGCCCGATGCTAGCGTGACCAGAACGAAATCCATCGGCAGACCAACGTCCTGTTGTAGCGGATAGTAATAGAGCGCCACGCAGTACGCCGACGCGAGCAGCACCGCCCAGACGCAGAGCATCTCCATGCTCTCCTTTCTCCCCATCTGCCTCTGGACAGCGATGAGCCCGAATAGAGGAAACAGAAATCCGACCAGGAACCCTGGCGTAAGCGCAATCTGGCTCGGCTGCATAAACCAGCTCCACGTTGTCAATGCCAATCCGTTCATCGTTCGCGGCCCTCCTTGTGCCATGCCGATGTGCCTCTATATGGGCACCCGCGCGAACCGTACCACGGAGAAATTGGCCGTCAATTCGTGCTACGAAGTCACCCGCCTCAAGACGGCGAATGCGCCGAAGTCGTATAGCAAAAAAAATCCGGCGAGCCGCTCCCGAGGGCGGCTCGCCGTTTCAGCTCTTTTCCGGCCGGGCCGTAGGATAGAGTTCGTCTATGAGCCCCTTCGCAAGAAGAAGGTACCGGAAGTAATTCACTTCCTCCGGACGCCCACGGAACTCCCGTCCGTACCGCAGGCACTTCCTCATGCGCTCGCGGCTGCCGACGTACTCCGATAGGACGCGAAGCACACGGAGCGCTTTCCTGCGGTTACCCGCTTGGCGGATTGACCACGCCGTGGACGGGTTCAATCCAACTTGAACTTCCGATGTCTTTGCCATGCGCTCACTCCTTGTTTCGCACAACATTTCGCACAGCGCAATGATACTGCTGCCCGCCTGGCATACTACGCAAGATGCCAAAAATCGCAAATAATGGACGATATCTACACCAGCCTTGTCTTGCATGAACGAAGCGTGGTATTACTTCCCTCAGGCCATTACGGCATAGATGCGATGAAAGGGAACGGCAATGCGAAAACATAGGCCAGTAAGGCTCTTAATCCTGACCTCAATCCGAGACGTGGGAGGCGACGACCTCGTGGGCCAATTCGTCTCAACGAAAGACGGCTTAAAGTACATGAGCGGGGTCGTGGAACATGCAGTGGAGCAGTGCCGTCCCGGCGGTGCGCTACATGGGATGGTGGAGCTGGCGGGGGTCATCAACGACGACACCCAGAAAGGCCTGGCGGGAAGTGGGTATCCTCTCACCCCCACGGATGGCGAGCGGTGGATTCACCCGCTGGACCTACGCGATCACCGCGGCGTGAAAGTCGCGGATATGACGTACCACTATCCCTCCTTCTTCCGTGCGCTCCCTCTGGGCGACGTGTCCGGAAGGCGCGCGGCCAAGCAGGAGTACGAAGCCGGACTGCTCGGCGCGATGAAGGAACTTGAGGCCGATGTGCTGGTTTCCGACCACTACATGGCCAAAATAGAATACCTCATCGGGGATTTCGGCCTATACGGACGGGTGCTCAACATCCACCCGGCCGTTACCAAGCTGGGGCATCCCTTCTGCTTCCGCGGTAAAACGCCGACCGCGGATGCGCTCGCGCGCGCCAAAAACGGGTGCGAGGTAAGGACCGGAGCGACATTGCATATCGTCAACGAACACTTCGACGATGGGCCAATCGTCGCGTACGCGGCTGAGACCCCCGTCTACGCGGATGACACCGCGCAAGAACTCCGGTGGCGCAATTATCAAATTGCGAAGCTGCCGGTTTTCACGCGAGGCATGCTGAGATATGCGAGGGGAGACATCGCCGTCGCATGAGCTCGCGGAGAACGAATTGTACGGACAATCAGGGGATCTCGGCCGCGGCGGCCGGATCCCTTGCTTTTTTGTTGCGGTGCTCATAGAGTCTCCGAATGAGCATAAGCAAGGAAATAACGCGGGCAATAGCCGAAGATCAAGGTATCTCACCACTCATCCCGCAGGCATATCTGCGAACACCTCCCTTGCGATTTGACTTCTCCAAGCAAAATCCCAACATACGACACGTAAACATGGCTGATGCGAACACGCTGCAGGCATATATCAACGAGTCGCTGACAAAGGCTGGAAGAACATGGGGCATGGGTGGCTATGGCGAAGAGAGATTTTTCTACGAGAAAAGCTCGCTTTTCAAAAGCGGCGATGAATACCGCTCAATACACATCGGCCTTGATATATGGTTACCCGCCGGAACGGCTCTGTGTGCGCCGCTCAACGCGACGGTGCACAGCTTCCGACTAAACGACAACTTCCTGGATTACGGACCGACCATAGTACTGCAGCACGATATTAGGGGTGTGATATTCCATACCCTCTACGGACATCTAAGCAAACAGTCGCTCGAAGGACTGCGCGAGGGGGAAAAAATCGCGAGCGGCGAGCATATAGCGACGCTCGGTAACGTGCAGGAGAACGGCTCATGGCCGCCTCATCTGCATTGGCAAGTAATCGGCGAAATGCGTGGCAAGAAAGGCGACTACCCCGGCGTAGTTACCCCATCGGAGAAAGAGGTGTACCTGAGCGTCTGCCCAGACCCAGAGACATTGTTGCGGCCGTTCCTCCCTGACTCTCAATAGCGTGGAATATAGTGCCCTATTAAGGCCTTCCACGGAGTGCTCGAAGTCTTTTTGCGGCTTCGCGAACTTCTTCAAGAGATGGCATGAGAGCGAATCGCACATAGCCCTTACCTGGATTGAGACCCCCATCACACGTATCGGAGATTAGGCTGCCGGGCGTTACGACAATGGCTATGGAAGGGTCTAGCAGTTTTTTCGCGAATTCCACATCATCCCCGTAGACCTTTTGCCACAGATAGAAGGTCGCGTCCGATGCGGAGGTTTCCAGCCCCGCCTCGCGCAATGCGGGCAGCAGGATGTCGCGCTTATCCCGATATAGTCGGCGCATGTTCTCTACGTGCTCCTCATCGGCAAGCGCGGATATAGCGGCCTCCTGCACGAAGTCCGGAACTCCGGAATCAATATTGGTTTTCAAACTCTTGAACACGTCTATCACCCTCTCGTCTCCGCACACGAACCCGACCCGATAACCGGTCATGTTGTTGCGTTTGGAAAGGGAGTAGAACGCTATTATGCCCTCGCGACTCACTTCTAGAATGGAGGGAGGCGGTTCATCAAAGTATATGTCTATGTAGCATCCCTCGTCGGCCGCTATAAGTATCTCATTGCGATGCGCCCACTCTACGAGGCCTTTGTAGTATTCGCGACCGGCGATGGCTCCCGTGGGAGAATTCGGATAATTGAGCCAGAGTATTTTTGCGCGATTCGCGACAGATTCGGGGATTGACTCGTAATCAATGAGGAAATCGTTTTCTGCCAAGAGGGGTACGAAAAAAGGGACTCCACCGGCGAAAACTGTGCCCGTTTTCATCGGCGGATAGCCCGGCGAAGGGCAGATGACAAAGTCGCCGGGATTGATGAACCCTTCCGGTAAGTTGAACACCGCCTCTTTGGAGCCAACGGTCGCGCATATTTCCCGCTCCGGATCCAGCGAGACGCCGAATCTGCGTCTCATGTATCCCGCCGCCGCTTCCCGATATCTCCGGCTCCCGATGTAGCTCGGGTAGCCGCTTGATGCATGCTTCTTCCCGCCGTCGGCCAAACTCTGTATCACGAAATCCGGCGTAGGCTCCGACGGATCTCCAACGCCGAAATCTATGGGGTGGACTCCCAGTGCGCGCAATTCCTCCACCTTCTTGCCTATCTCGGCAAAGGCGTAGGGTGGGAGTGAAGCAAGCTTTTCCGACGGCTCTATCTTCATGCGGACAATCCGTATTCCTTGAGCATCGCATCAAGAACCTTCCTGCTCTTTTCGGTAGGCTCGCACATGGGCAGGCGATACGAAAGCTCGCACAAGCCCATTCGGTGGGCGCAATATTTTACCGGCACGGGATTGGATTCTATGAACAACTTCTTGAACATGTCCGAAAGTTTTGTATTCATGCGCTCCGCTTCTTCCCACGCACCGTCTTGCGCATGTTTGACGAACGCGGACACTTCGCTAGGAATGATATTGGAGGCGACCGAGATCACTCCATCGCCGCCCGCTTTCATAAGTGCGAGCGTCATGCCATCGTCACCGCTCAAAACGGTAAAGTCGTCAGGGCGTCGGGCTATCACTTCTTTCATTTGTTCAATATCCCCGCTCGCCTCTTTCACGCCGGCTATCATCGGGTGCTGCGCCATCGCCATAAGCGTGTCGGTGTCTATATTTATGCCGGTCCTGCCTTTGATGTTGTACACGATGACGGGCAGTCCCACATCCGCTATGGCCGTGTAGTGCCGTTTGAGTCCTTCCGGGGTCGGCTTGTTGTAGTACGGGGCGACGACAAGGCAGCAATCCGCCCCCGCCGCTTTCGCGTTTTTTGTGTACTCAACGGCTTCCCACGTACAGTTGCTGCCGGTACCCGCCATCACCATAACGCGCCCTTTGGATTCCTCTACCACTATCTCCGCCGCCCGTGTATCTTCGGCGGGGGTCATCGTGGGAGATTCGCCCGTCGTGCCGGAAGGTACTACTCCCGTGACACCGCCCTCTATCTGCTGACGTATGAGCGCGCGCAACGCCTCTTCATCCAGCGAGCCGTCCTTCTTGAAGGGCGTGATGAGCGCCGTCCACGTGCCCGCATATTTTCTCTTTGTCATATGATTAATAATCAAGAGTCCGGGAGTAATGCCCGCATATAGTCATTCATATCATAAAATCCAGTCTTGCCAATGAGCCATTCTGCGGCTTTCACCGCACCGAGAGAGTAGCCATCCCTGCTTCTGGCCTCATGTGTGATGAGTATCCTGTCCGCCGCGGAATCAAACCCTATGGTGTGACCGAAATTCACCGGTCCTCCACGCACGGATGAGAAGTGTATTTCCGAATCTTTCCTTTTCCTGTCCAACCTGTCTTCCACTACGGAATCCTTTCTCTCCAAAGCATCTAGCAGAATTTTTTCCAAAGTCTTTGCGGTCCCCGAAGGGCTGTCGGCCTTGCCGGCGTGGTGTATCTCATGCCCCCAGATATCGTACTCCTCCAAATTGTTCGCAAGGCGAGCGGCCTCCTTTATGATGCGGAAATAGAGATGAACGCCGACGGAAAAGTTGGACGACCATAAGAAGCCGATACGCTGCGGCGATTTTTCAATCAGAGTACGCACTTCTTCTACTCGGTCGTACCATCCCGTCGTGCCCACAACCAAAGGGACGCCTGCTTCTATGCATGCTTTCGTGGAGTCTAATACGCCCTCGGCGCTTGAAAAATCAATGGCGATATCCGCACCATTGAACGCACCGGCCCCGACAGATGAGGCGGTGGCTTCCGGCGCAGTGCTATCTATCACGGCCGATATCTCATGGCCGCGTGCGCGGGCCGCGTGCGCGAGAGCACGCCCCATCCCTCCGTATCCTATCAATGCGATTTTCATGGCTTGCTTCAATCGTACCAATGTCGCCTCAATCAACCAAGGTCGCAAAGAGGTCATCCATCGTCTCGGCGCGGCGTATCATTTTAAAGGAGCCATCCGGCAGCAGTAGGAATTCCGCCGGGCGTAGCTTGCCGTTGTAATTAAATCCCATCGCGTGTCCGTGCGCGCCCGCATCGTGAACGACGAGAATGTCTTCCGGCTCAAGAGGAGGAAGCGAGCGTTGTACCGCGAATTTGTCGTTGTTCTCACATAGTGACCCGACCACGTCGTACACATCTCGTGCCGGAAGATTCTCTTTGCCGAGCGCGGTGATGTGGTGGTACGCGCCGTACATACCGGGGCGCATTAGGTCCGCCATTGTCGCATCAACTCCGGCATACTTACGGTACGTTTCTTTGACATGCCTCACGCGCGTTATCAGATACCCGTGCGGACCCGTGATATAGCGGCCACATTCCATCGCGAGCCTCAAAGGGGCGAGCCCGTATTCCTCATACAGAGAGCGAACGCGCTCCCCCAGCTCACCGATATCCATCTCCACATCTTCCGGACGATACGGGATGCCGATGCCGCCGCCGAAATTCACGAGTTCTATGTCAATGCCGAGTGTATCGCGCACTTCCCGGACGATATCAAAAAGCATCCGTGCCGTATCAGAGAAATACTCCAGATGGCGCTCGTTGGATGCGACCATGGTATGCAAGCCGAAACGCTTGACCCCCTTCTCCTTCGCGAGCTTGTAGCCTGCCATGAGCTGGGAATGGGTCATGCCGAATTTCGCCTCCTCGGGTTTACCGATGATGGCATTCCCTCCGCGTGCGGAGCCGGGATTGTAGCGAAGCGACAGCATTTCCGGCAGGCCAGCGTGTGCCTCCAAATACTCCACGTGCTCAAGGGCGTCCAGATTGATTACAGCGCCGAGCGCTTTCGCCTTCACGAATTCTTCCGCAGGCGTGTCGTTGGAGGTAAACATGATATCTTCGCCCGATAGGCCCGCGCGCTCCGCGAGCACTAGCTCCGGAAGCGAGGAGCAGTCCGCGCCGCTTCCTTCCTCTTTCAGCAGCCGCAGTATCGCCGGGTTTGGCAGAGCCTTGACCGCAAAATACTCCTTGAAATGGGGCGCCCAGGAGAATGCTCCGATAAGCCGCTTCACGCTCATGCGTATGCCTGCTTCTTCGTATATATAGAAAGGCGTCGGGTGCTCCGCGATGAGTTTCTCAAGATCTGATTTCTTGAACGGCACCGTTTTCATATCACTCAAGTTATACATGACGCATACGGTAGTTCAAAACGATTAGGTTGCGCGAGGGCCGTGATTCATGCATATTTTATATGGGCCAATGTCGGCTCGGAAAAAAGAAAGGAGGTGCGTCTTGGACGCATCTGGTAAGAGTGGGTCTGAAAAAGGCCCGAAACCGTTCTCCCCCAAGGGGGAGCACCGGTTCTACTGCTCGGAGTTCCGCGGATGCGGGGAGCACTTCTCCGCCAATGGAAATCCGAGTTTCGTGGGTTCGTGCCCCCGCTGCGGTGGCACGAACGTACAGTACGACCCGCTTCGGGCGGCCGCGTAACGGGGAGGAGAATATGGGAAAGAATAAGCAAGCTCTCGTCCATCGTTGCGACGGCGTGATTCTCGTCGCTCCTGTTCCGCCAGGCGCGAAAGAGAGTGCGAGGCGAGCGCACATAAGCTCCGTGCGCAAGCAGCTGGAGGTAATCTTCAGCGAACCGCGGGAAAGCGGAGGGCTTTTCGTGCACCTCACGACCCGCTGGCGCGGCGGATCGTTCACCTGCTCTACTTTGGCCGTCTCGGAATTGTTCTTCTGACGGCTTGAGGTTCGCGCCAAGCATCACAGCCGCCTCCCGGCATTCGGGGGGCGGTGACTTTATATATACAAAAGGGACGGGCGGCGCTTGGTTCGCGCCGCCCGAGATCTTGCGGAGAGTTCGTTCAAGCCCGTGCTCCCGGTATTGTCGCGCTAAATCGAAAGCGCGAGAACCAGGCGATCCTGTGCATCGGTGAAAGTCCTAGCCGCTTCCGCAGCTCACTGGACAGGATTGTCGCGACGGCATCGGCCTCCGTGTCGGCAACGAAAGAATCGCCATTGCCGGTGGGAGCTTGCCTCGCAAGGGCTCTCGCAGATTCGCGCAACTCATGCTCGAGGACCACAAGATTGCGCAGGTCCGATGGAACGCTGTGCGTTTCTGCGCCAACAGGCGGGACTTCAGTGAAGGGGCACCGCTTTCGCGTCGGCGCATTCCTCCTCACCGCCTCTAGGCGTGCGAGGATGGAGCGTTTTATCTTGGCCAAGGTATAGTCTCCTTTCCTTGCCTTATCACCGCGCCCATATACGCGGCCAGAATGTAGCCTGTACCAAGCGCACGCGGGTGTCAACTTTTTGCCAAAAGCGCGCTTGATGCTACACTTCTATGCTATGAACCTCTGGCATGATGTCCCGCTCGGCGATAATGCGCCGGATGAGATAAACGTCATCATTGAAATACCGAAGGGCTCCAACAACAAGTACGAGGTGGACAAGGCGACCGGCCTCATCAAGCTGGACCGCGCCAATTACTCCTCCGCCGCCTACCCTTTTGA
>JANLHO010000039.1 GCA_024654485.1 Patescibacteria group bacterium
CAATAAAGGCGGATGGAGACCCCCGCGACCTTATCGGTCCACGGGGCGACACTCTCCACGCACTGGACCATCTGGTCAAGAAGATATACGAGCAGATGATGGCGGTGCAGTCGGCCCCGGCGGCTACGGAGGACAAGATGGCCGATGGAAAAGACGCACGCGCGCCGCTTTTCCTAGTTGATGTGGATGAGTACCGCTCGCGCCAGATCCGCGACCTGCAGGCGAAGGTCATGATGATGGCCGATCGCGCTCGCAGCTTCCAGTACGATGTGGAGCTTTCCCCCATGAGCTCTTATGAGCGGCTTATCGTGCACACCACGCTCTCAGGCGAGCCCAACGTGAAGACCGAATCCCAAGGCGAGGGCCGCGGTCGCAGGGTCGTCATCAAGTACACCAACGAATAGTGCTGGCGATATACTGCGCTACTCTCTAGTCTAGGGCTGGCTTTGCGGTATCGGCTGTATGGTCTTGAGACTGTCCAGGCTGACTATATCGGGGTTTATCTGGTTCAGTATTAGCCAGACGGACAGAAGCAACAGGAGCCCGAGCGTCACGTCGGCTATTATCATCCGCGCCTGCCCCTTGGAGCTCCACATGTCGGATTGCGCCATGTAGAGGTATCCGGCAAACACGAGACGCAAGACGGCCGCCATGGCACCCAGAGCGATTGCAAACGTAAAGACGCGGTTGACGTACGTGGAGAGATCCGCGGAGTCGTACAAACCCGAAAGCTTGGAGGACTGCGCCCCGATGTCGGCGAGAGGAACAAACGTTGCCGCGATGGCAAGCATAGGCAACACGAACACGACTATCGGCGTAATGTGGAATGATAAGCGTAGGATTTTTTTAGCGTAATGCATACTGTTCGCTACTGATCAATGCGCAGGACCCATAGCGACTCATCACGCGCATTTTTAAATGCGATGTATCCCCCGCTTGGGTCAACGGCGGGGTCTTTTATGTCAAGCGTGATGCCTTGGCTCGGCGCGTACACCAGCTCGGCCGTTCCGGCAGATACATCCACCCGCCACAGGGAATCCGCGGTATGCCGCGCACCCCCGTACCAATCACCGAGAAAGTTGCCGCTCTGCGCCGCCTGCGGCACGCCGCAGTACGCTACGAGCGCTTGGCTGTCACCGCCTTCAGAAGCTTCGCCGGACGAGGGTGCCCACGCACATTTGTCGGCCACGGTTCGTATAGGGAGTGTTGTCGCGGTAGCGTCGGAATTGACGCGCGCATAAAGAGCAAGGCCAGCCCCCCCCGACGTCCCCCAAATAAGTGCCGATGAGCCCGAGCGTGGGAGTATTGTCAGCCCCGGCGCGGACTCCACGAGAGAGGCGAGCGTTCCGTTGGATCGCAGGATGTAGGCATATCCGAGCGCGCCGTCGGCGGGCTTCAGGAGAAGGATGATGCGGTCGTCGGACAAGAGCCACGGCCTCCAGTCGGAGACCGCGGAAGAGAAAACGGACGTGCGCTTGCCGGAACCCCACTGTGCGCGATAGCCGACGGTGCCCGTAGCACTTCTCAACAGGTAGAAAAGTTCGCCCGTCTCGGGGCTCATGTCCATCGCTGATATGCCTCCCTCCATATCCGCGCCTTCAAGAGCGAGCACGCCGTCCGCTTCCGACGGCGAGGTACTCGCCACCGCTCCGGCGAAGGTTCTGATGACCCCCGATCCATCCACCGTTCGCGCGACTACCTTGTCGTCGCTTATGTAGGCTTCATACGTTTTCGGCATTAGAGTGTTTGTGACGCGTTCCAGGGCTTGCGCCTCAAAGTCGGCGGCAAAAAGATACCCATTCCCCCTGTCCACGAACCGTAATTTCGTGGAAGTGCCGGTCTCGGTGAAGCTGAACCCGGCTACCGGCGCTTGGCTTGCTTGCCAAAGCCGCGGCAAGGGCCCCGCTATGCGCTTGGGGTCCTGCGACCCACCGCCGGCGAGGTTTGAGTAGCCGCTGCCGGTGATATCTCCGATAGGCAGGCCCACATTGAAGCCGCGGCCGGTATCGGTATTCACGGTCGCCTGAGTCTGGCCACGCAAGAACATATACCACCCCGCGAGTCCGCCGAGGATAACGACGATGGTCGGGAGCAGTACGTATCTGATGATAGATTGCTTGGACATACCTATTGTTGGAAGGGAGAACGGAATACGTCGCCGAGGAACGATGTGGACAGCGTGATGTTCCATTCCCCGTGCGCATCAAGGAACAGATTGCGCGCATGCGTGAGAGCGAGCTCTATCCGCGCCTCATAATTTTGCGGATCTCCGCTCAAAGTAAGCTCGTTCGGCGCTGTGCTGTCGGCATTGACCGGCGTGCCGTTGACGCGCCAAGCGTATCTGAATAGCGGGTCGGCGGGGCTTCTCACGCTCGCGAAATACGGTATTGCAGAGAGCGTTGTCTCCGACTCGTTTATTTGCGCGGACGCGCCAAGCGCGTTGTTGTATAGCACACCGTACAGAGGACTATCCTCGTACAGATAAACGAACGGATCGGCGGCGGCGATGGTCTCGGAGGCCTTTCCGGAAAAAGATTCGTCGTCCGAGATAGCTTCTACCGATATCTCGTCCGTGCTGTAGAGGACGGGCGACGGTATCGCGACGCGCGATTTTCCCCTGCCCGATACGGATGCGAGTACTTGTCCGTTGCGACGCCACGTGTACGCTATGTCCGCGTCAGTAAGAGAGGAGCCGTCCGGACGCAGAAAATGCGGGCGCGCTTCCAGAAATATGCTCGTCCCCGTAGACGGGAGGGCGCGCCCCCGGTAGAAGGGAGGCACGTATGAATCGGAGTCAAAGAGGAGATCTATCTTTGTCGGCACCACTTGTACGGTGGCGGACAAAGCGGATCCGTCAAGAGCAGTCGCCTGAACGGTCACATCGGTCCGTGAGCCGAGTGCGCCCGCAGTGATATCTGCCGAGTCCGTTCCGATTCCCTGCGCGATAACCTTTCCTCCCGCATTCCAGACGATGTTGTTATTTGAGATATCCAATAGCGGGGAGTGTACGGTGAGGCGCACCAGGTCGTTCGGTTCCGGATGGACGGGAGTCATTGAGATGACGAGAAAGGGAGCCGCCCGGGCAGACGTAAATTGCGCATGGGCGATATTTGCTGACGCGAGCGCCACTAAGAGAGCTACTGAGACCGCGCTCGCCGTCAGTGCCGCTACGCCGAAAGCGAATGATCCTTTCATCACCTTCTCATTATACCCGTTATTGATCCGACAGCGGAGCCGACGAGATCGGATAGGAGGCCACTGAACATAATGTAGAGTGCATATACGGACCATCCTGGAACGAATCCGTCCGCACCGGGGAGTAATTCGGCAATCGTTACCAGCCATCCGCTAGCCGCTCGCCGACCGCCCATCATCGGCAGGTCGTTATGCGTCAGTGTCATCCAAAAGATCAGCCAGGTAAAGCCGCTAATGAGAGGATTAATAATAATGCCTATAAAAATCAGATTGAGCAGAAGTTGCAGCCCGTCCACCAGAATGCCAACAATTAGGAGAAAGATGCCAGCTCCCAGAGGAAGTCTCGGTTCATCCATACATATTTAGCTACACCGGCATCTCGCGCACGGCAGGCTGCTGCGTAGCGGTATTCGGCGCAGGCGCGGCTTTGGCGGTGTCCTGTTGTTGCGGCCGGAGTTGCGGCTCCGGTGCTGCGGGGGCAGCAAGGCGCGCCGACGCAAGGGCCGCGGCTCCCTGTTCGTTGGCCTGCTCGTTCGCGCTCGCAAGATCCTGCTTGGCCTTCTTGATAGCCAATATCTGCGATGGATCGGATGTAATTATCTGGTCTTCCGTGTACGAGGAGATTACCTTGATAGCCACGTGCTTCAGCCCCGCGAAGAATATTCCCTCCCCCACGTCGCTTTCAAGAAGTAGATACTTCTCCTCGTCGGAGAGCTTGAAGGTCTGCTGGACGAGGTCCACCGATGTCGGCGATTGGCGCAGGAGCATCTGGATGGACGAGTTCGTTATCATAGGTATGCCGTAGGGCGAGTTGAGGAAGTCGGAGACATCCTGCGTGATGGTGGAGATACCGAGGTAGTATTTGCGCCCGCGTTTGGCGATGGAGAAAAGGAAGGATGCGGTATCCTCGCTCCTCATCATCCACCACGCCTCATCTATGACCAGCAAGCGTTTGCGGAGCTCTTTGCGCACGGCGTTCCAGATGTGGTGCGTGATGATATACATGGCGACCGGCTTGAGGTCGTCTTCCATATCGCGCACCGAAAAGACCACAAGCCGCTTGTTCATGTCCACGTTGGTCGGGCGGTTCATGAATCCGGACCATGTGCCCTTGGTGTATTTGGAGAGGCGGTTTACCAATGATTCCGAGCCCTCCATTCCGGACAACACGAGCTCAAAGTCGGACAATAGGGGCGGCTCTACCGCCGCGAAATTGGCATCGGACGTGATGTCTTTCAGCGCATACGTTTCCGTGATAGCCCTGTCTATAATAGCGTCCTCCTCCGGAGTAAGTCCGCCGAGCATGATGCGGAAAAGTCCGACCAGCGTGATTATGTTGTTCCTCAAGATGTCGCCCGGGTTCTCGTCCTCTCGCGGAACGGGAAGGTCAAAAGGATTGATATGGTGTCCGGACGAGAGCGAGATATTGAAATGGCGGCCGCCCACCGTTTCCGCAAGATATTCGTACTCGCGCTCCGGGTCTATAACGATGACCTCCGTATCAAACATCAGCGAGCGCAGTATCTCCAGCTTGGTCGTGTAGGATTTCCCGGCCCCCGATTTAGCGAAGGTCACCGAATTGTAGTTTTCCAGCGAGAAGCGATCAAAGAGGATGAGTGAAGAATTGTGCCTGTTGATACCGTATAGAATGCCCTTGTCGGAGGTGAGGTCAAAGGAGATGAACGGGAAGATGGACGAAAGCGGCGCCGAATTGAGCTTGGTGTGCACGCCGAGCTCATCGGTCGCAAGCGGCAACACGGAGCGGAACCCCTGTTCCTGCTGGAAGAGCGCCGGGCGTATGTACACGAGCCGAGATTCCAGAATGCTTCGTATCTCGCTCTCTACCTTGTCCACCTCTTCGCGCGTATTGCCGTAGATGGTAAGGTACAGGCCCACTTCAAAAATGCGCTCCTGCGCCTGCTGCAGAGAATCTCGCAGCTGCTCCAGGTCGGCGTATGCGGTATCAAGCATCGGGTCGCGCACCATCCCCTTTTCTTCGCGGGTGGATATCTGGCTCTGCACTTCCGCGACTTTTTTCTGGAACTTGCGGAGCATCTCGTTCGTGTCCATAGGGTGCACGAATATGGATATGTCAATGACCTTGTCCATGTTGATGATGGGGGCGAACCATCCGGTGGTGAGGAATCGCGGATATGAAATGACGAAGAAAGTGCGCGCTATCTTCTCGCCAAGATCCAGCTCGCGCGAATTTATTCGGAGCGCATGCGGCGCGATGACGTCCTGCAGGTCCAGGACGCCGGCCTTGTAGATCTCTTCCGGAAGTACGGGGAGAATGTCGGGCGATTCAGACCCTTTCTTTTTGCCGAATGGAAGCAAGTCGGTCAGATTCATACAATGGACAATGTACAGTGAACAGCGAACAACCCGTCCGTAGTATCTTGATAGTAACGCATTTGCATATTTTTGTTCACTGGTTTCTGTTTACTGTTCGCTATTGAGTGGTATGGGCTTGCCTTCCTCGCCGGGATTGAAAAGTTTGTAGAGAAGCTCTATCACTTCCTCCGTACCGAGCTGCACGGTGCGCACTCCCGTGCGCGTCAGTCCTTGCTGCACTATGGAGATGCGCTGTTCCAGCTGGCTGGCGTTCTCTTCAAAGGTGCGGTTTGATTCGGCGGTAGTGGCCTTCTTTTTACCGAACGGCAGGAGCGCCATCGGTCCTTTTTTGGCGACGTTGATAGAGGGGCTGAAAGGGACGACCACAAAAAAGTTCTTTGTCATTATGTTGGCCGCTTCGGTGAAGCTCTTCACGAATTCTATGTATTCTCGTATCTGGATGCGCATTAGGTCGTCCAGTTGCTCCTTGTATGCGGCTTCAAGGGTCGCGACGTACGGTCGGATATCCAGCATGCGGGACTGCACGAATATTTGTACGGAGAAATCAAGCGAGTTGAGAAAGTTTTGGAACTGCACGATGAAAGCCGTTTGCTCGTCCTCGCTCTTGAGCGCGAAGTTCAGGGATGAGGCAAGGAGTATAGCGCGCAGGCTCCCGTCTTTCAGTACCGCGACGCCGTCACGGACCTCGGAGATGGGGACGAACTCCTGCGTGGAGCGGGCGGAGGCGCGCGGCGTTTCTTTTGTCGGGGAAGAAGGCATAAAAATTAGTGAACAGAGAACAGCGAACAGAAAACAGAAAAAGGCAGGGGGTTCCCGTTTGCCGGTCTCTGGTCTCTGGTCTCTGTTCGCTGATTTTTCATACTCTTGCTTGCTGCGCGACCCGTATCGGTGCGACGATGCCGCTGTCTGTGCGCGAAGCCTCCCTCTCGCTCTCATCGGCCACTCCTGCCGCGATGCGCTCCTTTATATCCAATGACCACGCGAGCTCGTGGAGCCTGCTCTCGGAGAGCTTCGGCACATACACTTCTGTCCCTATCTTGGGTTTCTGCGGGGCCTTCTCCACTTTCACGTTTTTCGGGGCGTTGTTCCACAGGTAGAGTTTTGAGCGCATTAGGAAGAAGAACCCGTTCTCAAGGGCGATGATGAAGGGTCGGCCGTTGAACTTGAAGAAAGCGAGCGCTCCGGCAACACCAAGAATGCCGGCTATTATCGGCGCGGCGAGGAGGAGCGGGAGAATGCGCCAGATTATGTAGGAAGAGCCGAGCGCACCGCCGATATAGATGAACTGCCTGAAGGTCAGGGGTCCGAATATCTTGTCCTCCACCTCTATGAATTGAGGCACCTGGAATTGCATAAGACAGCGAACAGTGAACAGAGAACAGCAAATAGTTAATGCAACTTCGCGCGGAGCGCGTAAAGCATTTTGCCGATCTCACTCAGCTGTTGCTCAATTGTACTACAGTCCTTGTCGGTGCAGTACGAGAGATTCTTGGCTATTGTTATCAACGTTTCCAAACGAACTGCGTGCCTGCATGTTTCACTGGTCACTGTTCACTGGTTGCTATTGAATTGGTTCACGATACGGATCATCGTCTATAGAACGACGTTCCGTTGAGGCCTCTCCCTGTTTGTATGCCTCCGATATCGGGGCGCGAGCGGCTTTCCCCTCCGGCGGCGCAGAGGGTGGAGTGACAGGCGCGATCGGCGTTTTCGGCTCCGTGCCGCTTTCCTTTGCTTGCTTCTGCTCTCCTTCGTCCACTCCTCGTTCTTGCTCTCGGATGGCGCGTTCCATCTCGCCGCGTATCGGCCCAAAGACGACTTTTGAAATGTTGCCCGCAAGCGGCGCGGCGACATCGGCGGGAATCTTTACCTCGCGCTCTATGTTCTTTTGCAGATCTTCCACCGGCTGGAACCCCAGGAGCGCGAGCATCACCTCGTTTTCAAGTTTTTCCCATTGGTCCAGATGCAGTTTGTGCGTATCGGCCAGCAAGCGCAGATGTTTCTGCACGTCGGCCGACATGATGGCGTTCTGCACCACTTCCGGAAGTTCCTTGAAGCGCGCCGCAAGCTCTTCGTTCAGGTTGATATCGTTGCCCGCCATGGTCATTTGTCCTTCTTGTCCTCCGGCTTAGGGCTTATCCCGCCGCCCTCAGCTTTGAGCGCTTCCGAGAGTGTGTCTAGAATCTTCTTGCTGCCAGTTTGCTTGCTCAGGTCACTTCTAATCTTACTGGCGACGCGCTCGCGGTGCTGCGGCGTCCGCGCGTACCATTTGTGCTGCCGCCCGACCTCTTCTTTCGCGGCGTCCGCCGCTTGCCTCGCGCGGGACACTTCCGCATCTCCCGCTTTTTGAACTGCCTGTTTGGTTTCGTTGGAACTCTCGGCGAGCTTAGCAATCTCGGCGTCAAGGTCCTTAACGGCCTTTTCCGCCTCCCCTGTCGTGAGTTGATGTCTCCGGCCGTCGACGACAACGGTGAATTTTTTGTTTGCGAACGCGTCGCGCTGCTTCTCAAGCTCTTTGACGCGATCACGCGCGTGATTAATATCAGCGGCTTCCTGACGCATCTCACTCTCGCGGCGCGCTTTAAGGGCGTCAATCTCCGCTGGCGCTGCGGTACCCTCCTGGACGCGTGTTGTGAGATTGGCGAGATTGCCTCCGTACACTCTCTCATTGTCCTCGGAGGCGGCCTGTTTTCCGTCGTACTCAGTCCTTGCGGATTCTATGTCCTTCTCAATGGCCGCGCTCTCGGTCTTTGCGGCGCTTTGCACTGCGTCCGTAATTTTCTTGGTGTTGTCTCGCTGCAATTCTTTCATTTCACGTCGCTCGAGGCGGCGAGCGAGCTCCTCCCCTCTTGCATTCGCTCGGATGTCCGCCTCTTGGGCGGGTGACACTGATAGCGTCTTGCCTATATCTTCGGCCTTCTTGATGTCTTCTTTAAGCCGGCCGGCGTAGCTCTTCGCGTCCTTGGATGTTGCGCCTGCCGCGAAGCCCTTGATGCCGATTTGCTCGAGGACCTTCTTCGCGGGCTCGGTATTGAGGAGATTGAATTTACTATCGGTGGCCTTCCCATAGCGGTCGGCACTGCGCGCCTTGCTGGCGGCGAGACGGAGCTTTTCATCAGCGCTCACTCCCGCGCGCTGCGCCATTCCTTCCAGACGGCGGATAACTGAATCATCCCGACCCTCCGCTTTGGCTCTTTTCGCGAGGTTGGAATATCGCCGCTCCCTATCCAGAAGCGGAGTCGCTGCAAGACTCGCCGCCGCAGCGTCCTTTTCGCGACGCTTTTGCAACACGGTGAGACGTCCGGGTAGAGGACTTCTGCGGATAGCCCAGCCAGCGGCGCGGGAACCGAGCGTGAGCGGTGAGATGGCAAGACCCTGGGCGAAATTGAAGTTGGTGATGCCGCTCGCGAAGGAGCTGGAAAGCCTGAACGTGATAAAGAGTAGCCCGAGTATCATCAGGTAGCTCACCACGGCGTTGAGCGAGGCAGTGCCATCGGGGCTGGTGACGATGTCACCCAGTGCGTCACGCGAGGCGCTGCCGACGGGACCCACCAGATTGTACGCAATGTTGAGCGTGGCCCACAGGAAGAACATAAGTAGCGGCGCGAGAGCGGCGCTTTTCAGAAGAGAGCTCCACCATGTGTCCCACCCCACTTTCGTCGCGGCCAGCTTGGGCACAAGATATGTCGCGAATGCCAGGGACGCTGTGATGAAGAGGAAAATTATCATCAAGGCGCGCGAAAGTAGCAGGAATGCGCCGTACAAGAGGACTAGCGCCGCTCCGCCCAGTATTGCGAAGACAAGGATACCGTGCATAAGCGCTATCCAGCCGTTGTCGCGCGCCTCGGCGATGTCGTTGATGCTCTGGAGCGAGTTGCCGAAGCCGCGTACCCCCAGGAGGTCTATAAAAGTCCCCGCTATTCCGGAAGACGCGGCAGCGCCGCTCTGCTGGCCGGCTCCTACGGATTGGTTCGCCGTGTTGCCCGTGTTGAGTCCGGCGGCGTTGTATATCTGGGTCGCCGTGTAATTGGATGCATCCACTATTATCTTGGCAAAGAGCAGGCTGAAGTTGATCAGGATTGCGATGACTAGCACTTTCGCTATCGTTTTCTTCTGCCCGTATTCTTTTATACCGAGTATGATGCTGATGGCGGTGAAAGTGAAAATACCGATTATGAGAATATTTGCGATATCACGGAAAGCGCTCCACGCCTGCTCTACTGCGACATGGATGCTGTCGTACCACGCGGCGAATTGGATTATGGTGTTCTCTACGAGCCAATTGAAAAGCAGGCCGGATATGGTAAGGATCCACGAAGCGGCGTAGATAAGAGTGGCGCTCGTAAGCGCCGCGAGCGCGCGCCCCATGCAAGTAAACGGGCTTGACATGGTTGCAAGAAATCCGGAGCACGAGGTGGGGCCGGTGTCTAGCTGCACATGCCCAGATGTTCCCTGTGCCGAATCAGGTACGCAAATAGATGAACCCCACGTTGACGATTCCTCCTTATAGCCATCTGCACAATTGGGAACTTCGTTCACGATTGGATTGCTCGTGGAGCCCGATGTATTGACGCATGTCCAATCGGAAGTGACCAGAACGGCGGTTCTTTGCCACTGAAGAGTCGAGCCAGCGGGACAGGAATATTGCGGCATTGCATAAACCGAATCTGCCCCCAGAAGAAAGGATGCGAGAACCGAAATGGTTGCAATGACGTAGAAGTGAGTATGTGTGGATTTCATACGTTTACTGCTTCCACATGCTTGTCCAGATATCCAGAGTCGTCTGGCTCTGTACGTTGCACCAGCCGGTGCGGTTGCTCGCGCTGAAATCGCCTCCGGTCGGAGCGCCGTCGGCCCAGTCCTCCACGGTGTCCTCCACGAGCAGGGTCATCAGGTCCCTTACCCCGGCTAGCTCCTGCGTAACGCCCTGAAGGTCTGGCTGCGTGTGCAGTCTGTGCTCGGCGACGAGAGTATCAAGCTGCTGGAGCGCCACGCGTTGCGCGTTGAGCGAGGTCGTGTTGGTTACGCCTTCAATGAGGGTTCCGATAAGCGATAGCGCTTGCTTTGAGGCGTCTATGTTTACGCTGGTCCTTTCTGCGCGGCCGCGTATCTGTGAATCCACGACAGTTTGCGAGAATACGGTGGAGGTCGCCACTTTGAGCGTCGTTCCGCCTCCCGACGCGCATGTTCCGGATTGAGAGACGGAGGAAGTGCACACCTTCGGGATAATCAGGTCCCAACACTGCGTCTCTGCGCTGCGAAGTTGCGATATCGCGCCAATTAGGCTCTGCGCTATCCCGTCCACCGCGCTGAAATATGCCTGCTCTACCTGCTGCGCGGCCGCGAGTATCTGGAGCGCGACATTGGCGGCGGCGCCCCGCACGCCCGCGGCGCTCTCGGCCGCCACCTGATCTATGTAGGAGGGCTGCCCGCCCACCGACTGCCCCAAACCGGTGAGGCCCCGCGTATCGCCGACTATTTGCGTGGTGACGCCGGAGTACAAAGCGCCTATCATCTGCCCCACGTCGTTCGCACTCTGAAGCTGCTGCACCGGACTCTGCAATAGCTGCTCAAATGACTGCTCCACGACGGACGATGGCGTTACTATCCTCTCCGTGAGAGGGTTCTGCGCGTTGTCCGTGCCGGAGTAGAATCCACGACCCTGATCCCATTGTATCTGCTGGTATGCAATAGAAGGAGAAACATACCGCGAGAGGCTGATATTCTCGGCGATATGGTACGCGATGATGGCGTAGCATTGCGGCTGCGATGCTTTCCAGAAGCTGGAAAAACTGAAAGGATCCTGACCGTTCCACCACGTCCGCAAATCGCCCGGATACGGGCACGTGAGGGTTTCGTTTTGCGTGGTCTTGCGCTCGCCGTAGTAATACTGCGCCAGAGCGCGCGTGATGGGGGCCTGCAGTGCGGGATTCAGGTTGGTTAGCGTCGATCCCTGCAGAAAGCCGTATAGAAATGCGCGGTCGCTCACGTCCAGTATTTCCTGCCCGTAGTTTTGCACGTAGAGAGGGTTGCCGTTGCGTCCTTTCTGGACGGCGGTATATATCTGCTTGAGAAGCGCCGAGAGCGCGCTTTCGCGTTCGCGGTTGACCACCTCGCGCAGCACGCACTCCTTATACACGATAGTGCCGGTGTTCAACTCCACCGTGGCGTCCGACACGGGCACGTACGCGCCGCCTATGGCGGAGAGCGCGCCGACCGACATGGCGTACGAGCCGTTCTGATTGCAATCAAAGATACCCTGACGCTTGAACTGGTACGCCTCGCCCGATGGATTCGTTCCCGTGTCCGCGTTCTGATCGGTCGTCTGCGCGCCGGCGGGGAGCGGCGATAGAAGGACGGCTAGCAGAAATATGGTAGATATGTGCTTCACCCCGTTAGAGGCCCGTGCTCGTGGCGCGTTTACGGTGTCAAGTATACCTTGCAGCGCCTGCGGGGCGCTTTTTGTCATGCGGTCCTGTACAGGGCGACCGCGGCCTCTAACGGGGCTCATGGATTTTTGCTCTTGTAGTATGTCGTGAGCGAGTTGAATGATGTCAACATGCCGGATTCGGCCCTTTCGTACGAGCCAAGTAGCGCGGCGACTGCGAACGGATCGTCGGCGTGCCCCGCGAGCGCTTCAAGCGTCGCGCCGAATTGCTGCATCGCGTTCAGTATCATGAGGTGATGGGGAGCGGCGTCCGCTGGAGCGACGACCTTCGCCGTGGAGCTCGCTGCATCAAAGTAGCGCTGCGCGCCCTTCCGGAGCTCTGTGAGGTAGCTTGCGTCTTTGGTGTCTACGTACTGCGCGAATGTTTCGTATTCCGGCACCGTATTCTCCAGCAGAGGCGCGAGCGAATCCCGCAAGTCGCTCCTGTACGCGAGCATGCGTGCGTAAGAGTTATCCGTGTCTACCTGTATGTCGCTCCTTGTATATACCTTATATGGTACGGATGTCCGGAGAAGCGGAAGTATGTTGTCGGCTGCGGCGTTGGCAGTTGACGTGGAGTAGGTGCCCATTTGCTGCAATCCGGTGTAAGCGCCGAGGATGTTGCCGATTATCTGCGCGCTTAGCTGTGAGATGGGGTCGGAAGATGTAGCCGAGCCACTCAAGCCGTCGCCTCCGAGTGCGTACGGCGCAAAGAGATCGCCTGACCCTTGCGCTGGAGCACCCTGCGGCGCACCCTGCGCGCCCTGCGTGGCCGCTACTTCCGGCGCGCCGGCACCTCCTCCGGATATTGCGCGCCAGCCGATGACGGTCGCAAGCACCACCACGGCGATGACCGCGCTCACGACCATGGGAGAAGCGCCTCTCGTGCGGACGGCACTGATACGACGTGGGGCGCTCCCATGCACAAAGTAGCCCACGCCTGTCTGCGCGCGTTTTCTTTCCACATCTGGAAGTATAACGCACGCAGCCGCCCGCGATTTTCCCATTTGCCATGTCAAGGGGAAATCTCCTTGCGTTCGCGCACCAACCGGCGACTCGCTTTTGGGGTCTCTGCAGCGCGACGGCGCGAAGCCGAGGGAATTTTTAGAGCCGACGCTACGGTCGGCTCCCCGATCCCGCGCGGCGTCGGGGCAGAAAATTCCCGACCCCACAAAGCTAGTTGCCGGTGGGTGCGTTACGTTATCCCCTTGCATAGCGTAGTCGTCTACAGCCCTATCGGTGAAAACGTGAAGACAGAGCCGGAATCCAGCGCGCTGAAAGTCACGCCGTATGAGGCGAAGAGCTGCGCAAGGTATACGTAATTTTCTATGAATTTGTCGGCGCTGGCGTTGTATGTCTGTATCGCGTCCACGAAATCACTGTCGGACACCGCCTTGGGAACGAGAGCGAGCTTGGTGCCTATCTCCACGTAGCTTGCAGATAGAGCGTTGTGAGCTGATGCGGCAGCCGGAGGAACGGTATCCATTCTCTGCAGCGAGCGTCCGATGCCGGACAAGTCGTCGGCAAGCGCCGTGAGCGCCGCCGCCTTGAGCGGGTCGGTGCGGTCCTCGGCCTGGTCGCGCAAAACCTGTGCTTCATTTGAGTGCCGGGCTTCAAATGATTGGATGAACGAGCCGACCTCGTTGCCGTAGTCAAAGAGCGCCTGCTGCTGCGGAGTTCGGGAAGACGTGTCCGACTGCACCGCCACAAGTCCACGCGGGACGAATTCATACGAAAGACTGATATCCACGCCTCCCTCGCCGGTTGTCTGCCCATGCGGCTGCGTCGTATCGGAAAGTAGGGCCACGAAAGCGTCAAAGTCAAAAGCGCCTGTCTGCGATCCCGGTGCCGCCCCACTCGCGGGGAGCGAGGGCTCTATGTAAGTGTATGGCGCGCCGCTCTGCACCCGCTGCATGATAGTTTCGCGGGACGATTGGCCCCCGCTCTGCTCTGCGGGATACGCCGCCCCACTCGGCGCGCTACCTCCGCCGCCCCACACCGTGAGCCTTGATGCGGCGGGAGACACCGGCGCGCTGGCTCCGACGACGAACACGCCGACGACAAAAACGAGACCTGCGGCGGCAAGGCCGGAGGCATACGGATGTGAGCGTATCCAATCCATAGAAGTAGTGTACAGCGAACGGAGACCGGTGAACAGAAATCGGTGGACATCGCACGTCAGGCCTCCGTCCTTGTCGCATGGATCTTTCCCTCCCACATACCAATACTTTATATATTATATAAAGTATTGGGATGTGGGCTACGAGGCGCAATGTCACCGGTGTGGGCAATCCGTGACGACCTGCGCAGACAATAATGGTGGGCGAAATGCTGCGAGAGGATATGTAGCGGCTATTCCACACTCGCAGGCTCCTGTGCGTTTGGCCGTACTATAATAGACACATGCGTTCGGCTATATCGGCGGCTGTTATTTTTTCACTCCTTGCTCCGAATGCGGTCTTCGCCTTTCCTTTCGGAGGGCAAATATCGCAGATAGTGCCCTGCTACAACCAAGCCATCTATTCTTCCGTCGGGCCCCCGCGGGGCGGTCCGTATATATGGACTCCCTCCACGAAAACGTACGAGTTTGGCGCTCCGTCCTTCGCCGGACAGTGGCTTTTGGGTCTCGCCGGCGCTCCATACTACTGCCTCGTCTCTATAGTCCCCGTCATCGTGTGGTCGGGCATCGCCATAACCATGATGGGGTCAAGCGGCGGCGGCTCGTACTCCAACCTCCTTTCATCCGGCGCAAATCAGGGCGGAAGACAGCCCTCTCTCAACGACCTTGTCACGCCGAAGCCTTTTCAGCCAACAGAGCCGCCTCCTTCCGTCGCGCCGCCTTCCACCCCCACGACGATAGGGCATGTGGTGATAAGCGAGGTCTTCTTCAATGTAGACGCCGCACACGGTTCAAACCCCGCCGACCAGTGGGTGGAGCTATACAACGGCGGCACAGGCACGGTGGATTTTTCGGGATGGGCGCTGCAGAGCGGCTCGGAATTCAGCGCGATACCCAACGGCACGACGCTCGCGCCGGGCCGCATGATGCTCATCACCGCATCCGCTTCCACGGCGTCTCGCTGGAGCGTACCCGCGGGGGTGGGCATAGTATCTATCAACGCTCTGATAGCAGGCGGTCTGCACATTACCGGCGGCGAGCTTTCACTTAGAGATAAGAATGGACAGGGAGTGGATGCCGTCTCGTGGGGAGACAATACGCAGGCTTTCAATCCTTCGGTGCCGACGGTACCGAGCGGCTACTCCATAGCGCGCTCCGGACTCGCGCAGGATACGAACGCGTCCGGCGATTGGAAGGCGCTTTCTGTCCCGACACCGGGCAGATAATTTCACGCGTTCAGCGCGCGCGTGAGGCGCACCCATTTCTCAAGAGGTATGTCCTCTGCCCGCGTCTTGCCTGAAATGTCGCACGCCGCAAGTGCAGTGGCTGCTTCCGCGCCGAAGGCACGCGCGAGATTGCCCGCGATCTGCTTGCGCTTGGAGGCAAACCCGGCGCGCACTGTCGCGAAAAAGTCCTCCTCGCTTATGCCCGCCCCGCTAAGAGCACCGCTTCTAGAGGGGTCCGAGAATGCCGCTCTGGAGATATTTTCTATGAGGATGACTGCGGAATCCACCGAAGGCGGGGGCGAGAAATTGCCCCGCGAGACTTTGGCTATCATTTTCGGATTGCCATATATTTTTACCGAAAGTGAGAGAATGCTTTCCTTGCCACTCCGCGCGATGATGCGGTCGGCCACCTCTTTTTGCACCAGAAGCGCCATCGCGCGCGGCTGATGCTTGGCGGTAAGGAATTGCCGTATTATCTCTCCGGTTATGTAGTACGGGATATTGGCCGCTACCACGTACGGTCCCGCATCAAGGAGCCGGTCGGAAACGTTCCGGACATCGCCCTGTACGACGCGCAGTCGTCCGCTCGCGATGTCGTACGCGAATTCTCGTTTCAGGAAATTGACGAGCGTTTCGTCCTTTTCTATCGCCACGACCGGCCCGCGCTTCAAGAGTTCTCTTGTAAGCGCGCCTTTGCCAGGCCCTATCTCAAGGATGGTCTCTCCGCGCTTCACGCCGACGGACGAAGCGAGCTTCGCTGCCGCCCACGCTCCGGTGAGGAAGTGCTGCCCGAGACGTGCCCCCACACCAGACTTGCGTATCATTTTGCGGGACATAAAAAATGGGCTACAAACTCCCGAGTACTGTACGTTATTTATGGTAGAAAGTCGTGTCGCGGCAAAACGTGAGCAAGGCGCAAGTTGGTGTAGCGGCGTACCCCTCTCTTATGTGATGATATTTTCGCCATAGTCGCTGCCGGGGTTCGCGTGTCGTACGAGACGCGGATCAAGGTCGCTCAGGAATTCCGAAGGAATCGTGTGCTCTCGCGTACCGTAGCGCATGCGCTCGTCCGCATACGAGAGAAAAAGACGTTTGCGCGCGCGGGTTAGAGCCACGTAGAAAAGGCGCCGTTCCTCTTCCGGGTCGCGCACGGCGTCGGAGGAGGGCGCGCCCTCGCGCAGGGATGGGAAAAGCCCCTGCTCAAGTCCGGTGACGAAAATAGCGTCAAATTCAAGACCCTTGGATGCATGTACCGTCATGAGGGACACCGCATCGGCCTCTTGCGAGTCGGCGGCCGGAAGCTCGTCCTGATCACTCTGGAGCGCGGCCTCTTCAAGAAGCTTCTCTATTCCCTGCGGGGGCTGTTCGTAATCGTACCGGGTCGCCAGGTTTACAAGCTCGCGTATGTTCTCAAGGCGCTCGCCTGCCTCGCCGGAGGGGGACGCCTCGCCCTGCGGGTACATGCGCTCAATGCCGCTTATCTCTATCGCGGCGCGTACTGCCTCGGAAGCGGGAAACGTATCTATGGCGGAGGATATTTTGGAGAGACTCTCTCGGAAGTGCGCGACTTTCTTCGCTGCGGCTCCGGAGAGCGCGGCTCCGGAGAACATTTTCTCAAGCGTGACTTTTCCTATGCCGCGCGGCGGCGCGCCTGCGGCGCGCGCGATATCAAGGCGGGAAAGCGGATTTCGCGCTGCGCGCACATATGAGAGGACGTCTTTCACCTCCTTGCGCTCAAAGAATTTCGTTCCGAGCACGCGATACGGTATGCCGAAGTGCAGAAGCGCCTCTTCAAGTACGCGCGATTGGAAGTTCTCGCGGTAAAGTACGGCGATTTTATTCGCACGTACGCCGCTCCCGATAAGTGTTTGTATCGTTGTCGCGACGAACCACGCCTCGTCCATTTCGTTGCGCGCACCGTACATCTCTATCGCCTCGCCCGTCTCATTTTCGGTAAATAGGTTTTTCGGCTTCCGGCGGACGTTTTTTTCTATAATACCGTTTGCGGCCGACAGTATCGTGCGGGTGGAGCGATAGTTTTGCTCCAGAGTCACTATTTTCGTCCCCGGATACGCGCGTTCAAAATCCAGCAGGTACTCAAGGTCTGCCCCTCTCCAGCTGTAGATGTTTTGATCACCATCTCCGACGACGCAGACATTTTTCTTCTCGCCGGAGAGAAACGAGATTATCTCGTATTGCACCGCGTTGGTGTCTTGGTACTCATCAATTGTGATGTGGGAAAAGCGCTTCTGAAGCTTCTCGCGCACGGCCGCCTGCGCGCGCAGAAGGGAGTGCGTGCGCAGCAGTATGTCGTCAAAATCCAACGCACCCTCCGAGGCGAGCGAGCTCTCATACACCCGCCATATCCGCGTGATGCTTTTTGCCCGCGCGCTGCGCGCGCTTTCCTCGTACTCTTCCGGAGAGAGGCTCCGGCTCTTGGCGTGAGATATCGCCGAGAGGATCTGCCGCGGCGTCATGGACTCGTCGTCAAGGCCGTCCTGCGCGCGCTTTATTGCCCGCGCGCTGTCGTCGCGGTCCCAGATGGAGAAGGCACGCGGAAGTCCCGCTTCTTTGTGAAATTCACGCAGCACCCGCACTCCGAATGCATGGAAGGTCGCGATTAGGGGCAGGCTCCTGCCCGCAGGGACAAGAGAGCGGACGCGCTCCCGCATTTCGTCGGCAGCTTTGTTGGTGAAGGTGACGGCCAGTATCTGCCGAGGAGGCACGCCTTTCTCCACTATCAGATGGATTATCCGGCTGGTTATGGTCTTTGTCTTGCCCGCCCCCGCCCCCGCTATTATCAGGAGAGGGCCTTCGGTGTGCAGCGCAGCTTCCAGTTGTCGTGCGTTGAGGGCGTCTAAATGGGTCATACCAAGGGGACTATACCACGTCCCATGCTGATATTATGGCTCTGCGCAAGGATTTTTATGCGCTGAGCCGGAGAGATTTCGTGCCGTCATTATTGACAAAAGCGCTATCCACCCGCGTATTCATAAATGAATTGACTATGAATGATGCTTTGGTTAGGGTTAACGGAACGGTGGCACTACCGTTTTACCGAATACGGTCCGGCCCGATTGTAGATCGGCTGAAGCCGCGCTCCAGACCTGAAGAATGTGTCATCGTACCGAAAAAGGCTTATCACAGTTCGCAAACAAAAAGACTCTCGTGCGGCCCGCTTGTCGCACGGAGGAAAGCGATTCCACGCATCCGTACGCACGGGGGCTTTTCTCATCTCCCTGATGCTTGTTGCAACCCTAATGCCCGCGACCGCGCGGGCAAGCGTTTTTGGAAGCATCATCGCCGCACTTACCGGGAACGGCAGCTCTCGGTCAGGTTACGCACAGCGTGCGTCGGGCAATCTCCAGGCTCTGCATCTTCCGACCCCGGCCATGAACCTCAATCCATCCCCCGCCACGGGTGGCGGCGGCGTAGTCATCGTAGACGGCTCCGCGCTACTGCCATCGGAAGGACCTTCGGGAACCATTGCGGACATAGCGAAGCCAAAGAACGGCACCATAAGCACGTACGTCGTGCAGACTGGCGATACCGTTTCCGAGATAGCCGAGCTCTTTGGCGTGCCTGTCAGCACCATTCTCTGGGCCAACGACATATCACGCGCTACGCAGCTCCGCGTCGGGCAGAAACTCACCATCCTTCCGATACCGGGAATTATTTACACGGTGAAAAAAGGCGACACGCTATCTTCCATCGCGAAGCGGTACGACGGCAGCGAGGAGGAAATATTGAGCTACAACGGCCTGAGCGAGACGAGCCTCGCCGTCGGTACGGATATCATCATCCCCAACGGTGAAATGCCCGCCACGGTGGCGAAATCCTCCTCCGGTAAAAAGACGAGCGTGAGCAGTGGGTCGGCGCACGATGTCGGACCGCGCGGAGACGCCTCGGAGGTCGCCTACTACATCTCGCCTCTCTCTCGCTACACCAAGACGCAGGGCATACACGGGTACAATTCCGTGGACCTTGCGGCCCCATCGGGGACGCCGATAGTGGCGAGCGCTACGGGCGACGTGGTCGTTGCGAAAGACGGAGGGTGGAACGGCGGCTATGGCAGCTACGTCGTGGTAGGCCACGGCAACGGCTCGCAGACCCTCTACTCGCACATGTCAAAGGTAAACGTATACGGCGGCCAGCATGTGGTCCAAGGGCAGGTCATAGGCTACGTCGGCGCGACCGGCCTTGCGACCGGCTCGCACCTTCACTTTGAGATAAGGAACGGTATCAGGAATCCTTTCTAGGCCGGAGAAGCGGGGCGCATCCCGCTTCTCCCCCGCTGACGACCTTGATTTGGCGCTGCCAAACTGCTAGACTCGGTCAGTTGTGCCCCCACACCAACTTGCGTCTGGCGTCCGTTTTGTTTCGGCATTGCCCCTCCTTTTTCAACACATGACTAGCCTCAAAGTCATTTCTGCGCCGCGCTTATGATACGCAAAATGAGACGCGAGTCTGGTGTCGGGGGTGTGCTTATCATGGATGTCATAGTCGATCTCCAGTACGGGGATTGCGGCAAAGGCAAAGTCGCCCACTATCTCTCGCATAAAAACTCCTACACTCACGTCCTGCGCTACAACGGCGGCTGCAACGCGGGGCACACCATCTTTCACAAGGGAAAGAAATTCATCACGCACCACATTCCCGCGGGCGTGTTTTTCGGCATTCCGTCCGTCATCGGCAACGGCTGCGTCGTGGATCCCGAGCAATTTTTCCGCGAGATAAAGATGCTGGAGAAAGGAGGGGTGAAAACAAAGGGCAAGATATTTATCGCGGAGAATACGCACGTGATCACGGAGGCCAACAAAGCGGAGGACAAGAAGAAGGGCGCAAAGATCGGGACTACGGGTCGCGGCAACGGCCCCGCCTATCGCGACAAATACGGCCGCACGGGCTCGCTCGCAAAAAGCGTCGCGCGTCTCAAGCCGTATCTCGTAGATCTATACAAGCTCTGGTATTCAGGCAAAACGGTGCGAATCCTCGCGGAAGGCGCGCAGGGCTTCGGGCTGGATATAGATTGGGGCGACTACCCTTTCGTCACCTCTTCGCACTGCACGACCGCCGGCTCTCTTCTAAACGGCCTACCGGCGACCTCCGTGCGCCACGTGTGGGGCGTCGCGAAGATATACGAGACGTATGTGGGCAGTAAGAAATTCCAGCCTGCGGGAGATGTGTTCAACAAAATGGCCGACCTCGGTGAGGAGTACGGCGCGACGACCGGCCGCCGTCGCCAGACCAACTGGATGAACATGCAAAATCTGGAGCGAGCCGTCCGCATAAACGGCGTCACGCACATCGTCTTCAACAAGGTGGACGTCTTGCGCGCGCTGGGCGTGTGGGCCGTGATAGACCGTGGGCGCGTGCGCAAATTCAAGAGCGAGGAGGCGATGACGGAATTCATTTCCGTGCGCCTGCGCACTTTTGGTATCCCCAAGCGCCGCATCTTCTTCTCCGAGAGCAAGGAGCGGATTTGACCCGCACTTGACACAGTGTTAGGTTGTTGTACTCGCTGCACTCCCGCGGCGACGTGTTCTTGGAGGGACCAATGAAGTTACACGAGGCAATTCAGCAGGCACTCGCGCTTCTGGACGCCGACAAGGAGGACGACATTGTGCGACTTGACACCTTGGTCAAGCTGTACACCTATCACAATGGCGAGGTATCGCCGAGGGACTGGCCGGAAGTTCTCGACGGATTCTACGGCCAGCTCTGCCGTGTTTCCGAAGGACCCGAGAAAAAGCACAAGCTCCAGATGGAGTCCATGCTGCGAACGGCCCACAATAATCTCTGGGACAAGCTTAACGCCTCCCAGACGGCCGCTCGCAGGTGTGCCGCGGACGAGTACAGGTCTCACCGTAACCGTGTTGGTCGGAACCTCAACGTTCGCGTCTGACGCCATAATCGCCCACGCCTCCTCAACATGCGGCCGGACACTCCATCCGGCCGCCTCTTTTTTCTCTTTTTACGAACCAATATAGATTTTTACGAACCAAAATATAGAAATCCCAATACTTCATATTTAATATAAAGTATTGGGATTTACGACCGTCATTGTTGAGTTCCTCGGGGGGAGAATACAAAATACCGCACCGCGAGAGTTGCCGATTTTTTGTGAAACGACTAAGCCTGTGCAACGCGGTAACGGCGCAGCGCTACAGCTCCCGCGCCCTGTACTGCAGTGCTTCCAGCATATGCGCCGGGTCTATGCTGGCGCTCTCGGCGAGGTCAGCTATGGTGCGCGCGAGCTTGATAGTGCGGTGGTAGCCGCGCGGGGAGAGCTTCATGGAGCGCGCCGCGCCCTGCAGAGCGTTCTCCGCTTTTGGGGTGAGGCCCGCGAGTCCTTCTATCTCCTTCGGCCCCATGTCGGCGTTGGTGGCGACGCCTTTCGCTTTTGCAAATCGCTTGCGCTGCCACGCGCGCGCCTTCTCTATGCGGCTCCGCACCGCCCTCGTCACGTCGTCCACCTTTTTCCTGCGCATCGCCATGCTCTCCGGCGGCATCTCGCCCACATGCACCCACATGTCTATGCGGTCGGCGACGGGGCCGGATATTTTTCTGCGGTATCGCTCTATCGCCGCCGGCATGCACGTGCAATCCCGCGTGCCGTACTTCCCGCACGGGCAGGGGTTCAATGCGGCGATGAGCATGAAATTGGCGGGGAAAAGCGCGCTGCCACGCGCGCGCGAGATGGAGACGCGCGCATCTTCCAGAGGTTCGCGAAGCGCATTGACGACGTCGCGGTGGAATTCGGGAAATTCATCAAGGAAAAGTACGCCGCGATGCGCGAGCGTCACCTCGCCGGGGCGCGGCACCGTGCCGCCGCCGATGAGCGATGCGTATGAAGAGGTGTGATGAGGTGTCCTGAAGGGCGGCCTGCGCACTACGCTTCCCTGCAGAGTACCCGCGAGCGAGTGGATGGCGGTGACCTCTACCATCTCTTCCTCCGATAGAGAGGGCAAAAGCGCCGTCGCGGCGCGCGCGAGCATCGTCTTGCCAGTGCCGGGCGGGCCGTAGAGGGCTATGTTGTGTCCGCCCGCCGCAGCTATCTCAAGCCCGCGCTTCGCGCTCTCTTGCCCGCGTATGTCGCTCAAAGAAAATTCCGCCTCACCTTCCGAGATGTCGGCGGGCGGGGCTTCGTACGGCGCGATGGAGAATCCACTTTCAGCATCAAGGTGGGCGATGACATCACCGAGCGTGCGCGCGGGGTGGAGGGCGACGCCGGAGACGAGCGACGCTTCCGGCGCGTTCTCTTCGGGGATGAAAAGCTCGGTGAATCCCGCTTCGCGCGCGGCGAGCGCGATGGAGAGCGCTCCGCGGATGGGGCGCAGGCTACCGTCCAGCGCTAGCTCGCCCGCGAAGAGCATCCCCGCTGGTTTGAACATGAGCTGCTCGGAGGCTAGCAAGAAAGCGAGCGCGAGTGGCAGGTCAAAAGCCGCGCCCTCCTTCTTGAGCTCGGCCGGAGCGAGCGAGAGCACTATCTTCTTGTTGGCGCGCTTGGGCGATTCCAGATCATAGTCGGTCTGCTCCGGGCTTGTCGGAT